>CAMYLW010000343.1 GCA_947259475.1 Thermodesulfobacteriota bacterium | reverse complement strand
AGTCTAACAGAAATCTAGAGCAAGAACTAGGCCAAAATAGTAGATTTATGCATAGAGCATGCTCTATGCCCCATGCCGTACCATTGACCACGGACCTCAGCGAACAAAAGGATTGGATTGCTTTTCCTTGCCGATAGTAGATTGGGGCGAAAATCCGTAGTTGTGGCCGGGGAAGACCAAAGTGTCATCCGGCAAGGCGATAAGCTTGTTCTTGATTGATTGAATGAGTTGGGCCATTGATCCGCCAGGAAGGTCGGTACGCCCGATTCCACCGATGAACAAAGTGTCCCCGGTGAATACGTAACCGTTGGTATAGAGGCAGATCCCCCCAGGGGTGTGGCCGGGCGTGTGGATGACGTCGAGGGATTGGTTGCCGAATTCGACCCGGTCTCCCTCCTCAACAGTTATATCTGCCGGGGGTGAGGTTTCACACTGAAACATCTGGATGGCCAAAGCCGATGGATTGGCCAGTCGTTCGGCATCATCTTTGTGGACCACAATCTGGGCGTTGGTAAGCTCTTTCATTTCCCTGTTGCCACCGGCATGATCAGCGTGGCCGTGTGTATTTACGATGTATTTGATCGTGTCAATTTGTCTGTTCTTGGCAACGTCCAAAAGGACTTCCACCTGGTCAGCTGGGTCGATTACGATTCCCTCGCCGGTTTCCGGACAACCCACAACATAAGCAAAGACCGCAAAGTTTCCCACTTGAATTTGTTCAATGATCATGTCTCCTCCAATGTAGCATCCGTTCCATCACTATTATCTACTTGCCAACCTTTTATAAAATAAGCATCTCCTGCTCATAGACAAGCAAAGTGTTTATGTCTCATATTAGCGATTAACCAGCAACCCTTTTTTTCTACTTCCTGCTCACCGCTTACCACTTACTTGCCGCCAGCGGCAGCCTCGGCAACGATTTCCCTGCCGGCGCTGGTGCCGATACGGTGGGCACCCGCTACCACCATCTCCTCCAGATCCTGCAGGGTTCGAATTCCACCCGCAGCCTTCACCTTGATAATGTTCTGGCTGCATTCAGCGAGAAGTTTCACATCATCCACAGATGCACCAGTTGGTCCGAAGCCGGTGGAGGTTTTGACGTAGTCCAAGCCTGTGTCCACCGCCAACAGGCAAAGTTTTCTCTTTTCTTGTTGGGTGAGATAGCCAGTTTCCAGAATGACCTTTAGCACCACACTGTCAGCGGCCCGCCGCATTGCCTCCATTTCGGCAGCAATGAGCTCATAATCGCCACCTTTGACCGCACCCAAATTGACCACGTAATCGATTTCATCAGCGCCGGCAGCCAGGGTGGCTTGCGCGGTCTGCACCTTGAGTTCCCAAGGCTCAAAGCCAAAAGGGAAGCCGGCAACGGAGCACACCCGGATTTTGCTGCCATTCATAATCTTGACAGTCAACCGAACCCAGCTCGGCGCAATACACACAGCAGCGAAGCCCAGGGCAGCAGCCTCTTGGCAAAACTTTTGAACCTGATCGCTGGTGGCCGTAGGTTGCAACAGAGTTTGGTCAATGATACTTGCCACTTCTTTAGGATTCTTGAAATCAATCATTTGTTTACAATCCCTACTTGTTCGGCGTATTTTTTGGATCTCTCGCCCCAGTCCACCGACGGCAGGGAGAAGCAGTACAATCCTTTTGCCAGATAGTAACCGTGGTCAGTAGTCTGTTGTTCAAGTCGTTAAAACCGTTAAAATCGCAAAGCAATCATTTCTGCTTTCAAAATCTGCAATCTGCAATCCGCAATCCGAAATGTTTCACTGCCTCTGTTACCGTGGCCGATGGAGTAGAGAGTGGGCGCAGTGCTTTTGATGGTTGCCTTTGTCGACATGGCGGCAATATAACACAAAGGGTCCGTCGTGTGTTGTCCGTTGATGAGAATGTTCTTGCCACCGCTTGTAGACTAGAATTAAGTACACCCTGCATTTCCTTGACTTAACCGGATCGGACGATGATAGAATGAGATATCTTTTGCAGTATTGATGCAACTGACTACGGACATGAACGGAGATCATAATGGCCGCTGAAATCCTGCCTGCGGGCAAACTTAGACCTGAAGCCTTAGAAAGACTCCTGGGCTATACTTCTCAGGCGCCAGATGTGGTGGTAGGACCCGCAGTGGGAGAGGATGCTGCGGTAATTGATCAGGGCAATCGATACCTGGTGGTTACCACTGATCCCATCACCTTTGCTACGGAGCACTGCGGCTGGTATTCGGTGTGCGTAAACGCTAATGATATAGCAGCCTGCGGTGGCACGCCACGCTACTATTCAGCAGCAATTATTTTGCCGGAGGGGCAGACCAGAATAGAAGACGTTGAAGCCCTTTTTGCGGAGATCGAGGATGCCTGCCGGCAGATGGATGTTCTCTGGGTGGGTGGGCATACAGAGGTAAGCCCGGCGGTGAACTCTGTGCTGGTGGCAGGGCAGATGATTGGCGAGGTTGCCCCTGAACACTTGTGCCGGAGCAGTGATGCCAAAGCGGGGGATGCTCTCGTACTGGTAAAGGCAGCGGCTATTGAGGCAACTGCCATCATTGCCACCGAGAAGGCGGAGGAGGTGGGGGCGGTACACGGAGCCGAAATGACGAAAAGAAGTCAGGATTTTCTCTTTGCCCCTGGGATCAGTGTCGTGCGTGAAGCAATGCTGGCTCGCAATTTTCCGGTGCGTGCCATGCACGATCCCACTGAAGGTGGGGTGGCCACCGGGATTAGGGAAATGTGCATGGCTTCCAACTGCGGCGCCGTGGTGGAGGCAACCGCCATTACAGTGCTACCTGAGACAGAGGCACTCTGCCAACAGTTCGGCCTCAACCCCCTGGGGGCGATCTCTTCTGGCGCCCTTCTTCTCACTCTACCGGCGGAAGTGGCTTCGGATCTTATTCGCGAGTACGATAAGGCAGGTATTCAATTTGTAGCTTATTCAACATAGAAAAACCTGGTCCTCAGGGCCAGTCCCAGATCCCGCCTTGCGGGGGTCAGAGTTGGATGGCTTTGCCGGTAGAGAAGGAATAGAAATCCCAAATCACAAAGACTGAGGTTTCAGTGTTTTTGTTTTTCTTCCCTGACACCTGACACCCGACACCTGAAACCCTGAGATTTGGTGCTTGGAATTTGATATTTTGCGATGCTCCATTACTCCATCACTCCATTTCTCCATTGGGTATAGAAAAAAATACACTCTCTTTTTCTGGAGTGGATGAGAGGATACAATAACAGAAACTAACAAAATGAGATATCTCAATGATTTTAAATATATATAGGTTGGCACAACCCTTGCTGTCTCACCCCGGTATCTTCAAACCATTGGGACAGGAGCGAGATACATGGCGAAGTCGCGGGGTGGAAGGGAAATGAAGAGTGAGCAAGGGCAAGGGGCACTAGAAATTAAACTACCGGTATTTTACAACAAAGGGGGGAGACGGGTGGAAGCTAATGGAACTCGCTTTTCACCCAAGGGCTGCGTTATCTACACTAATATCCCTCACAACTGTGGCACTTCATTCTCTCTAAGGATTACCAATCCGCACTCCAACAAGACCATCCAGGTAGACAGCTCAGTCATCCTGCGGAAGCGTTTTGATAGCGCCAAGAAATGGGGTATGGTGGTTCGATTTATGAACTTGAGCAAGAGCGAAAAGGATGAGATCGACGAAATCCTTTCCCAGGCGACGGCGATCCCAAAAACAGCAGGCGAATCGAAATACCTGAAAACCCCCATTGGTCAGGCGATCTTACGTTATTTCAACCTTAAAAAGTTGACCGAATAGTTTACTACACACCAATGATAGGGAAAATACTTTCCTTGATTCGCTCAACGACCGATTTGGCCAATGCCTGGGCACGTCCAGCGATGACTGGGTGGGTTTTATGAGATGGATCCGAGAGAGTGGGATTCTCGCCCAGCTCGGATTGGTGTAGCTCAATAAAGGATTCCGGCAAATTATCAGGAAGTTGGACTCCCTTCATAATGGCCCATGCCTTGGTCCAGGCTCGGGCCACGTTCATGATGTCGTATCCTCCGCCGCCAAGTGCAACCCATTTGAGGTCCCATGATTTTATCTCCTCCACAACCAGGGAAAATCCATCGATACCCAGGTTGAGGGCGGCCAGAGGGTCTGTGGTCAGCGTGTCCACACCCAATTGCGTAACTAGAACGTCCGGGTCGTAACCCTTTACCAATGGGGGTACCACTTCCATAAAAACCCAGTGATACAATTCGTCATCAGTTCCAGGTGCCAGGGGTACATTTACCGCGTAACCCCTACCTGGTCCCTCGCCCACCTCATCGACAGCG
>CAMYLW010000342.1 GCA_947259475.1 Thermodesulfobacteriota bacterium | reverse complement strand
CTAAATTCTGGCTCCCTGCCCTGAGCCTGTCGCAGGGCTGACTCCTTGCTTTTCAATCCGAAATCCGAAATCCGCAATATCCAAAGGTCTTCCTTTACCATTCCGCCAACAACCCTATAAAACCTTTGGCCAGCTCATCAATGGACCGCTCCGGCGCCTGCAGAAGACCCTGAACGGCAATGCCTTGTACTGCACCGACAAGGGCCGTTGCAGCTGCGCGTGAGTCGCTAACCTTGGGATGATTTTCCAGAATACGGGAGAAAGCTTCTACGAAATCATCGTACACCTCATTGAGTCGCTTCTCCATGTGATGGTTACTTCCTGCAAATTCAGTACCTAAAGCCGCCAGACAGATTGTGGCCTCTGGTTGCCGGTGAAAATGCTCACACATGATATCCACAACCCCCTCAGCTACAGCCAGTGAGCCCTTTTCTGCCTGATTAAGGTGATCTGAATAGATTGTTATTCCTCGTGCCAACCAGTCTACCACTGCCTCGAGCAACGCTTCTTTGGATTTAAAGTGGTGAAAAACAGCACCTGAAGTCAGATTAACTGCCTGGGCTATGTCTGTAATTGTGGTCTTGTGGTAGCCCTGGCGAGCAAACAGCTCGGCAGCGGCCATGAGTATCTTCTTGTGTGTTGCACGTGCTTGCGCTTCCTTTTTGTTATAGTTTTTTCGACCCATATTCTATACATATCACATAGTATGTAATATGTCTCATGAAAAAATAAAGGCAAGGATAACCCTCGCCTCAGCTGAGCGGTCAGCTATCAGCAATCAGTATAAACCAGCTGACGGCTGATGGCTGATCGCTAAAACATCTCCTCTAGTGCTGCATCTATGACCGAAAACATCTGTTGGTCCCGATAGCCGCTCAGCACCGAGGCACTATTGGGGCAAACGGCCGCACAAGAGCCGCAGCCCTGACAGCCGAGCTCGTTCACCATTACTTTTTCTTCAAGCTCATCCCGCCACCGAGCACCGTATGGACAGGCAGCAATGCATTTCTCGCACAGACAACACAAGCTGTGGCGCACTTCAGCCACAATAGCGCCAGCGGTTATTCTGTCACTGGTAAGAATTCTCAGGGCTCGCTGAGCAGTCGCCTCGGCCATGGCTATGGTCTCGCTAATCGAACGGGGTGAATGGGCAATGCCGCAGGTGAAGATCCCTTCCTTCAGAAAGTCTACCGGCCGCCATTTGTATTCCGCCTCTTGGTAGAAGCCGTCTTGATCCACCTCCACCTCGAATATTTGAGCCAATTTATCTTGACCATTGGCAACGATGCCGGTACTGAGAACGAGCAGATCCGACTCTATCACCATTTCTCTACCGAGAATCGGATCGGTAACGCCAACAATAACCTGACCGTTTTCCACCTCTACCCGGGGTTTGTCATCGACACTGTACTGGATGAAAATGATTCCTTTTTGGCGGGCTTGGGTATAGTAATTCTCCAGAAAACCGTACGCCATGATATCACGGTAGAGAACGTAAATCTCAATGTCAGGATTTTGATCCTTCAAGTAAAGTGCGTTCTTCAGGGCAGAGCCGCAACATATTCTGCTACAGTAATTGCGCGGTTCTTCTCGGGAATCCACACATTGGATCATGGTTACCACGCGCAACTCAGCAGGATTAACCGAATCTCCGTGGAGCTTATCCTCGAGCTGATGCTGAGTAAGTATGGCTTCGCTTTGCCCATATCCATAGGACTCGGTGGTGGCTTCTTTGCCGCCCGTAGCCAGAACCGCTACGCCATGCTCCAGAGTTTCTCCCCCCTCGTCCTCCCTCTCAATGGTGGTCAGAAAGTGCCCTGCGCTGCCCAGAGACTGCAGCACCTCACTTTTTTTATAAACTTTGATGTCTCGAGAGTTCGATGCAGAGCTCTAAGATTGCCTCCGAGTTCATCCTCTTTCTCTACCAGATTCACCTCAAAACCGTGATCGGCAATAGCCAGAGCCGCGCTCATGCCGCCAATGCCGCCGCCCACTACCAGAGCCTCCTGGATTACGGGAATAGCGGCTGGAGGTGTGGGTTCCATCCCCTTGACCTTGCCGACCCCCATTGCAATCGTTGTCCGTATTTCCCGGCTGACTTGTTCTGGGTTCGAGTTCCGATTTGGGAATGCCGGGGTGCAAATATCCACAACCTCCATAAGCGCCGGATTTAATCCAGTTGTTTTTCCCAGTTCTCGCAGCTTTTTTGTATAAACATAGGGCAGGCAGGCGCCAATAAGAAGACGATTTGCCTCGCTGCTATGCAACGCTTCTTCCAGCTGACTCCAGCCCTCTTGCGTACAGATACGTTCAAGGCGATGAACCTGGGTCACGGAGTCTAGACCCGATACCGCTGTTTCCACTCCATCAAAATTTGCTGCTTGAGCAAGGGTGTCTCCGCAGGTGCAGAGTGCTACCATTGTCCTGGGAAGCTCACGGGAGACGTCGCGAAACTCGGGTGACTGCTCAGTGGCCTCAGCCAAACCGCCTCCTTTGGAATGAATGAGACTGGATGCTTGCAACGAGGCTGAATTCGCCTGAATTACCGATTCTGAAATGTCCCGGAGGCCGGAGAAGGATCCTCCCACAAACACGCCTTCCTGGGCGGTGCGGCTCAAAGAAAAAGGCTGCAATTGGCAGAAGCCCCAAGAATTGAGCTCTACGCCCGTCATTTCTGATAGCGGCTCAGTGCCCGCCGGGGGCCTCTGGCCCGCGGCGAGGACCACGAGATCAACAATCTCCTCACGACCAGTCCCGTCGAGGTCGGTGTAGGAAATCCTCAAATTTCCATTGGCACCCTCTGGCTCCACCGAGTGGACCCGGCTCCTCTGAAACCTGACCTTGTACTCCTTCTCTGCCTTCTCCCTGTAACGCTGGAAGTTCTTACCGAAGGTACGCATGTCCATATAGAAAATGGCTGCCTCCACCTGACCATCGGTCCTCTCTTTTGCCAACAAGGCTTCTTTGATAGAGAACATACAGCAAATGGATGAGCAGTAGTCCGCGTTCTCCTGTATATCCCTGGAGCCCACGCACTGGAGCCAGGCCACTTTGCCGATCTCTTTCCCGTCGCTGGGCCGCAGCAGCCTTCCTTCATTAGGGCCGGTGCCGCTGATCAACCTCTCGAACTCGATGCTGGTGACCACATTGGGGTACTCTCCGTAGCCATAGGTGTTATTTCCCGTAGCCGGATCGTACGAACCAAATCCGGCTGCCAGAACCACCGCCCCCACTTCCATCTCTCTCTCTCCACTGCGTTCAACGGTCTCGAAAAGCTTTATCACCAGAGGCACGAGAGTGTCGGGGTCGAAGGGCTTCAGCAGATAGTCCAGGGCTCCGATTTTCATCGCTTCCACAGCAGTTTCCACGGTGGCATAGGCGGTCATCATCACCACGGCTACGTCCGGGCGCATTTCTTTGGCCCGCTTCAACACTTCTACCCCATCCATATCCGGCATCTTGATATCCAAGAGCATCAAGTGGTAGCTTTGCTTTGTCAGCTTTTCCAGGGCGTCGGGTCCAGATTCGGCTGCATCCACCTGAAAGCCATCTTCAGTCAACCAATCCTTAAGGGAATCCCGAACAATAAGTTCATCGTCCACTACCAAGATGCGGAACTCCTTGCGAGCCTCCCAGCGGAAGTCAATGGCCTCTGTGGGACAGATCTTTTCACACTCGCCGCACAGGGTGCAGGCGGCCAGATCGACAGTGTAGGAATTTGGTATGTTATGGGGCACCGGTAAATAGATTGCCTTTCTTTTTGTCAGCCCGGCATTGAACTCGTCAGCCACCTCAACTGGGCAGACACCAGAACACTCCCCACAACCTGTACAGCGTTCGGGATCCACTATGGCTGGCTTCTGCCGCAGAGTGGCCTGGAACTTGCCGGGTTCACCTTCCAGCGCCACAAGTTCAGTGGAAAGCATGATCTCAATGTTTTCGTGAAATAAGCCCTTCCGCAGACAGTACTGGGAGGAAGAATCCCGCTCCACCAGAGGCAGCATCTTACACATGCCGCAATGGTCGGTGGGAAACTGGTAGTCCAGTTGCGAGAGAGTGCCGCCCAGATGCGGCGCCCGGTCAATGAGTTTCACCTGGTATCCCAGTTCCGCCAGATCCAAAGCAGAGCGGATACCGCTAATTCCGGCACCCACTACCAAGGCTGATCCGATTTTCTTTCTCATGATCAGAAACCTCTTAATTTCAGGTGTTATTTATTTTTAGAAATCAGTTCAAAAAAACCGTCGCTGTCAGTGGCCCGTATTCAGTTGTTTTCACTCTCTTCGCTGCCAGCTCCTTGCTGACCTCTGACCTCTATCTTTCAAATTCGCAATCCAAAACTCAAAATCCTTACCCTATGCCCCATGCTCTATGCTCCATGCTTCTCTTCTAGTGCATCTTAGCAACAACCTCCTGAAACTCATCTTCCCTGAATATTGAGAGTGGGGGCTCGTCATCCAGGCTAAGTCCGGCTTCATAATCAAAGGCCTTCTGGGTGTAATGTGCAATGGTTCGAAAAATCTCCATGACCGGGATGTTGTTAGGGCAGGCATTGGAGCATTGCCCGCAGCCGATACAGGCCGTACTCATATGAGCCAGCCGGGTGATGTGATAGAAGACCGTATCCGTAGGCATCTTAACAGCGCCCTTTCTCTTGGCCCATTGCAGATACTGGGAGGGCTCATGATCGAACACATCAGTGACAAAAACGCACTCCTTGCAATAACAGACCGGGCATGCCACCCGGCAGTTGTAACAGTTGATGCACTCGGACAGATAGGATGTAAGCTTTTCAATGTCAGTGGTGGCTTCGCTGGTCTCCTCAAACAACTTCAAATTGTCCAGTATGGCCTCGCCGTTGGCGGTGTTAGCCTTCAGCAACAGGTGATCATTAGTATCAACGCCTAACAGGCCAATGAGCAAATCGGCGTTCTCCGGGATGGGATGGTCACAAGCCTTGCATGCCGGAGAGATATCTATACCCTCCCAGGCAGTGCCTTTCCCGGATAGAGCATTTTGGAAAAACTTCTGAGTGGAGCCGTTGCCGTCCTCTCCGGCAAAACGAAGATAGTCAACATTGCTGTAAGCGCCAAAACAGTCCAACCCCACCAGCACAACGTCCTCCGTCCTTGCCTGTTTGAGCTTGACAAGTTCGACGAAGGCTCGAATCTCGCAAGGCCGCAGCACCACTGCCACCTTGCCATGCAGGGGTTTCCTGGTGAGCTTTGAAACCACTTTTGCCGCGTTGATCGGAAACACCGGCGCCAAGGGATCGGCACCGTTGATCTTTTCCGGATCTGTAACCAAAGTGGGCATCACCGCATTTTTCATGGGGAGACGCTGGGGCACCAGAAGTGCATTTATGTCCCCTTTCTCAAGCAGTGTCCTGAAGAACCCTTGCATCGAGTCAACGAGGCCCTGTTCCTTCACCTCAATTTTCGCTGTCTTCGCCATTGATTCTCTCCAAATGGTTTGGTTGATTTGTTAGGAAACCCTAACCCGGCCTATAACCAGTAAATCTGTTAAATTGTAGTGTTTTTTCATAAGACTTAACTGCCAACTGACTAGATTACCATTTGCTCTCTGGTTTGATTGGGGCCAAGGGCTTTGACTTGGTCCACCATCTCTTTGATGGTAGCGGCAAAATCCACACCTTCACTGGCACCAATCCAGGTCAACTTTAGACGGTCCTCTTCAAAACCGAATTTGGGCAGGATTTCCTGCAGCAACTTCACCCGGCGGCGGGCCTTGTAGTTCCCGTTAATGTAATGGCAGTCCCCGGGATGACAGCCGCTGATAAGAACTGCATCCGCCCCCTCCAGCAGGGCCTTGATCACATACTTGGGATCCACCATCCCAGTGCACATCATCCGGATCAAGCGCACATTGGGGGGATAGCTCAACCTGGAGGTCCCTGCCAGGTCGGCTGCGGTATAGGTGCACCAGTTGCAGACAAAGGCGATAATGGTCGGTTCAAATTCTTCCATGTTCTCCCTCCAGTAAGAATGTCTAAATTGAGCTAAAGTGTCTAAAATGCCTAAAATCTAAAATCCCAAGCACCAAATCTCTAGGTTTCAGGTGTCGGGTGTCAGGTGTCAGGGAAGAAAAACAAAAAAGCTGAAACCTGAAGCCAAAATTCTGGATTCTGACTCCTGACTCCTGTCTCCTGTCTCCTTGTTTTTAGATCTGCAATCCAAAATCCGAACTCCCCATTCCCTCAAC
>CAMYLW010000341.1 GCA_947259475.1 Thermodesulfobacteriota bacterium | reverse complement strand
ATATACGAATTCCGCTGTCTTTCCTGCAACCATTGTTTCGAGCTGCTCTCTGTTCGCAAAGATGATACCTTGGAAATGAAATGTCCAAGTTGTGAAGGTGAGGAAGTTGAGCGAGTGTTGAGTTGCGTCAGCTATGTCATGGGAAGTAGTAGCTCAAGTGGAGACTCTGACAAAACAAAGGTTACCACCAAATCATGCGGTGGCGGCAGCTGTGGCACCATCGATATTCCTGGTCCCAGTAGATAACAAGCACGAGGAACGAGGCACCAAATACTCCCCCAATTCTACAGGCGCACCGCACCACAATGTCAGGGAAATTCTCTAACCCGAATATTTCATGAATTGCTGTGGCGAGACCGCGAGGATGGGCGTGCCACCTGGCAACCGTACCGCGGGATTGGTCCGAGGCGTACCTGAACGGTACGTCGCAGGGGCCGACACCCGAGGACGCCAGGAAGGACGGCCATATTATTCGCGCTCGCTACGCTCCGCTCAGTCCCGCAAGCGGGTTCCCAGTTTCGTGGTCGCAGCAGGTGATTCATGAAATATTCGGGTTAAGTGTTACTCCGAAATGGAAGGTAATACTCGTTACTGGTCGGCTACGGTCTGGAGAAATTCCTCGATGAGTTTGCGCAGGTAAGGATTAGTTTCACTGAATTCGACACCCATACGGGCTTTCTTACCACCCATAGCTCGCGCCCAGGCAATGTGGCCCGGCACACGAACCATGGGTTTGCCAGGAAGGGTAAATTGGAAAATGAACTTGGCTCCCAGTGTATGTGTCGACTCACTGAAACCAGTGGTATACAAGGCGAGACCCATGCCGGTCTTGGCCATATCCAGCAGAATACCCTGGTAAGATTCAGAGCCGCTCAAGGTTTTCCCACCGGTCTCCGTTTCCGACACATACTCGACCTTGATACGCAAGTTCTGCAACGGGTTCCGCTTGGCAGCCCGACGCTCTAGGCTTGGTTTTTTCATCCGCCTCGCGGCAAGGCGAGATGCAAGTACGGTGGTCGTGCTAAATCGTTCTGCCAGATCTTTCAAAATCTTTTGGAAGAGAGGTGAGAGTGTCCCATACTCTGTTGACAATTTTTCTTGGTCAAGAACCCCAACCTTGACCCTACCCCTCGCGGCTATAGTCGCAGAGCGAGCGTCATATTTCTGGGCCAAAAAAGAAACCTCTCCGAAAATATCGCCCTCTTCTAGCAAAGCAAGACTTACCTGGCCCTTATCTGTCTCCTTGGTCACTCTTGCCTGACCTTCTAAGAGAACATAAATATTCCGGTCACTTTCTCCGCCTTCCATGAGGATGAGTTCTCCATCCTCATATTCAACCTCATGCTTGACTTCCATGCGGGGTATCTCCTAGGTACAGAGATTTACTGGTACTGCACCTTCTTCGCAATAGAAGTAATATCTCAGCTGACAGATACCACCAAACCATGGCCAGGTATCCACGAGCACAAAGTTCACTCGTTGGGATTATTACCTCAATTTACTGAAAAAAATCAACTACAATATCTTCTGGTTGCACCTATGGCAGTACATGGTACCAGCCGAGTTGACAAAACCGCAGCTCTGACAGGTCTTCCCCTCGACCGGATCATTGGCAGTTAGATTAGTCCCACACTTCGAACAAAACAAAGCGTCTGGATCGGCAGGAGCACCGCACTGGTAACACTCACTTGCCTCAAGTTTGATGCCACATCCTTTGCAAAAACTCGCATCAGCATCGTTTAACGCGCCACACGCCTTACATTTCATAAGGTGTTTCCTTTAAAAACTGTCGTTCCTTTGGCCAGCGATTTAGGTTCGAGCTTTCAGAAACTGCTCGATGCTGATCTTTCTTAAGATTATACAGGAATCTTCTACACACCGTCACCTCTTTTTGGAGCCTTTCCCCTGAATCTCATCTACTTCATCTCAGTCTTTCCAATGGAGGACAGCCTCGCTGTATCATGGTCTCAATAGGTGCACCTATTGGCACTCCGCAGTGATCCAATGGATCTGTTTGGTAAAGAAGAACTTCGCTGCCATCAAAATAGCCGTCCCCATCGCTGTCCATGTCGGACCAGGAGGTTCCATACAACATATACTCGGCGTAATTACTCAGGCCATCTCCATCGGGATCCCAATTCTGCAACCCATCCAGTAGTAGGGTCACTATCTGCTCCATTTGATCAATGCTCTCACTTGCCTCCGACCAATGCCCACTCTCCAACATCTTCTCAATCTCTTCATTTAAACGCATGGCGTTCGTTACGCCTTCAGGATTCAAGCTCTCTGCACCCATGGTCTGACACTCATTCAAATGAAATTGAGCAAGCTGGTATGAGCTGAGCAGGTCTGCCCGATTTCTATCTGTGTCACAAGTGGCATTGGCGACCACAAGCCAAAGCAGCGCCAGTCCCGCCAATGTCAGTATGCGTTGTTTCACCATATTTGTTCCTGAAAATCTTACACCAAAGGGAGAAAAAAGCGTGTCAGCCTCTCAAATCAAAAAATTGGCCTTACTACGCTTGAAAACCCAACTCAAAGGCCTTCAGGTTCATCTCTAAGAAAGCTTTCTTTGTTTTAGTATTGAGGACCGTCTCCACAACCTCTCTGTCAAAGGGCATTTCCGCGTGTCGCATGAGTGCACCTATCATCACCATGTTCACCGACAGTTCCGACCCGGCCTCACGCGCAAGCGATCTGGCGTCCAAAGCAACAAGCCTGTTCACATGATTTGACACAGTACGCATCATCTCACCCACATCCGGGTATTGCTCCCGGCCGCTGGCAACATTAAATGGAGAAATAGGGCTGTTGTTCGAGATTACCAGGCTGCTCGATGAACACTTACGCAAAGCCCTCAAGGTTTCCAACGGTTCAAACGACATAAGAATGTCTGCCTCACCGTCGGAAATAACCGGACTCTGGGCCGCTCCCATAACCACCGCAGACTCGACCACACCTCCCCGCTGGGCCATGCCGTGAACCTCGCTCACCACCACAGGAATATCAGTGAGTAGGGCTGCTTCCCCCAGCACTCTGGTAGCCAGCAGGGTTCCCTGCCCGCCTACTCCGGTGAAAAATATACGCCACGCTTTCATAGAACCTCTTTCTTCTTTGTGTTCTTCGTGCTCTTCGTGGTGAAAAAT
>CAMYLW010000340.1 GCA_947259475.1 Thermodesulfobacteriota bacterium | reverse complement strand
GTTCCAAGCGCTAGGCCGCCACTCTGGCAAGGGAAACAATCCTCAAAAGCCTAACTGACTTGCGAACGAAAACGCTTAAGAAAGCTTATATAGTACAGAAAAGTACAGGGGTCAAGCGCGGAAAAGGGTCGAGAAGTTGTTGCTCACCTTCCACAACAACAACTATTTTACCCGAAAGGTAATCCGTCCTCGAGTCAGATCATACGGTGACAGTTCAACTGTCACCTTGTCTCCGGTAACAATCTTTATGTAATACTTGCGCATCTTACCGGAGATATGGGCCAAGACCCGGTGCCCGTCGGCCAATTCCACCCGAAACATGGCATTGGGTAGAGTCTCCACCACTGTCCCCTCAACTTCTATTGCTTCTTCCTTTGACATTAACTCCCTCAATGAAAGGGCCCCTTCAGCCTTTTGTGCTGAATTCTCAAAGTGAGCGGCCCTGGTTTTAAATGTACACAAATCTATCAAGATCGAGCTAATGAAAGCCCAAATTATCTGATTTGTCAATGGGTGGGAATAAATAATCCGCACCCAAAGGGCCCGATCTCAGGGTTTCAGGTGTCGGGTGTCAGGTGTCAGGAAGAAGAGACATAGAAGCTGAAACCTGAACACTGAAACCTGAAACCTCTCTTACCGGGATATTTCACGAATTGCTAGGCTCTTGGCTTACGGCATGGTAGCCATCCTCGCAAAGTTTCCCAGCGCTTTCTCTATTTTCTTAATAATCTCGCCACATTCCTTTATGCTGTGGCGGCTTGCCAGATATTTTGGGTCATTATATGATAGCCATACTTGCCCCGCTTTATCTTGCCAGATGAGAGCTTTTTGGGGTAGATCGATGCCAACGCTCTGGCCACATTGCATCAGTGGTGTCCCTACCTTAGGATTGCCGAAGATAATCAATTCGGTCGGGCGTAGCTTTTTCCCAACCTTTTGCGCCCCTTCTGCATGATTGATTCTTATAAACACAGTCATGCCTTTTTCCCGTAGTATGTTGTCGAGGCGGTCCACTGTGGTTTTCACATCATGGGAACTTTTTATGCTAATAATGCCGTTGTCAGCATAAGTCACAGATGCAAAGAAGAACATTGCCATCAGGGTGCAGAGTAAATATCGCATAGCCTATCCTCCTCTTGAGTTTAATCATTAACAAATGAAGCCTAACCATTAATTGGACAAAATTGCTTCTGCATATTCCCATACTACAGAAATTTTACAATGTAAAAAATCCAGGCTCTTCGGTGTTGAATAAAAAGGCGAGTACATTTAAATAGTTGACTTTCTGGTGTTTTCATTGCAAGCAATATATGATAAAGGTTTGCGTCTCTCGTTGACTGCAGGTTCTCTGCCGCAGGCAGAGAACGCTGAGCGCTTGGCGCAAAGCGAATAGCGGCAAGAAACTACCATAAGCATTAATTTCATTTCATTTTTCTTGCTCAAAAAAAATTATGGACACAATGACATACGATACGCTGGTGATCGGCAGCGGCATCGCCGGCCTCACCTTCGCCCTCAAGATAGCGGATCACCGCAAGGTTGCGGTGGTAACAAAGAAGGAGAAGGTCGAAACCAGCACCAATTACGCCCAAGGAGGAATCGCCTCGGTGCTAAGCCCTGACGATTCTTTTGACCTCCATATTCAGGACACCCTGAACTCTGGAGACGGCCTATGTAACCCTGATGTGGTCGAGATGGTAATTAAGAACGGCCCCAATCGCATCCATGAACTAGCCGAAATGGGTGTACGCTTTCAATTGAGCCAGCAGGATTCCGTCCCTTTCGATCTCGCTCGCGAAGGTGGGCATTCCCGTAGCCGCATCGTCCATTCCCAGGACATGACTGGCAGGGAGGTGGAGAGAGTTCTGGTTGCCATGGCCGAGAACCATCCCAACATTTCGATTTTTGAAAATTATATTGCCATCGATCTGATTGTCGAATGCCACTTGCTCAAGAGGGGGTTGCGGACCACCCAGCGCCAGGAGCGCTGCTGGGGAGCATACGTTCTAGATATTGAGGGAAATCGCATCCTCACCTTCCTGGCAAGAGATACTTTGCTCTGTACCGGCGGGGCTGGTAAAGTGTATGTCTACACCAGCAACCCTGATGTGGCCACAGGAGACGGTGTAGCCATGGCCTACCGAGCCGGGGCAGAAATAGCTAACATGGAATTTGTCCAATTCCACCCCACCTGTCTTTATCACCCCCACGCAAAAAACTTTCTCATTTCTGAAGCGGTGCGTGGCGAGGGGGGACGTCTCATTGACAAACGAGGCCATGATTTCATGGCTAAATACCACCCACTCAAGGATCTGGCCTGTCGTGACGTTGTAGCCCGCGCCATAGACACCGAGATCAAACAAAGCGGTGACGACTGCGTATACGTTGATATCAGCCACCGTGACGCTGATTTCCTCCGGCGGCGATTTCCTGGCATTCATGAAAAGTGCTTGTCTCTTGGGATCGACATCACCCGAGATTCCATACCTGTCGTTCCAGCGGCCCATTACATCTGCGGTGGTGTGCGGACCGATAAATATGGACGCACCAGCATCCAGCATCTTTACGCCCTGGGAGAATCGGCCTGTACTGGGCTTCATGGAGCCAACCGCCTGGCCAGCAACTCTCTCCTGGAAGCTCTGGTCTTCGCGCACAATGCTGCTGCAGACATTAACAGCCGGCCCAGCGCACCCACAGAAAAAAT
Source organism: Thermodesulfobacteriota bacterium (assembly GCA_947259475.1). Classification (GTDB taxonomy): domain Bacteria; phylum Desulfobacterota; class Syntrophobacteria; order BM002; family BM002; genus BM002. Next base: position 452 of record CAMYLW010000340.1, on the reverse strand, counting down.
CTCCTTTCCTGAAGTCCCACCCCTGGAGATGCCGTTGAACGCCAATGACAGCGAGATGGTGCTTATCGCCTATAACTGGGACATAATCCGGCGTCTGATGTGGAACTACGTGGGTATCGTCCGTAGGGACAACCGTTTGCGTCTGGCACAAAATCACTTAGCCCAGATTCAACGGGAGATTAACGAACACTACCCAAACATCAGCCTCAACAGTGATCTCATTGAACTGAGGAATCTGGCTACCGTGGCGGAGTTGATTGTAAACTGTGCTCTAAAACGCCACGAAAGCCGAGGGCTGCATTTCAATATCGACCATCCCCAGAAAGATGACGACCGCTGGCAGCAGGACACCACAATCCGCCTCGACCAGTGGTCCTGATATGATATGGGATGTGCGATGTGTGACAGAAACTCGTCTCTACCATCTCACATCCCATATCTCACATCTTGTA
>CAMYLW010000339.1 GCA_947259475.1 Thermodesulfobacteriota bacterium | reverse complement strand
TGTATAGCTCCTTGCCTCATTTCAATTTAGGCATTTTAGATCATTTTACTCGGAGGAGAATTCCACTGACCGAGAAAATAACCTCGTGAGCTAGTTCGGCTAGAATCTGGTTGATACTGCCCGCAGTGTCGCGGAAGAGACGAGTGGCACCGTCCGCGGGAATAACCCCCATCCCAACCTCATTTGTGACCAAGATGAGATGGCAGGGCGGGGCCTCGAGAATGTCCAAGAAAGCATCGATTTCTGGACAAGTCCCATCAGTGATTTTCTCGCGATAAAAAAGGTTGCCAAGCCAAACTGTTATACAATCGAGTACCGCCACCTCGGTTTCTTCCGGCAATGATTTTAAAGCCATCTCCAGGTCAACCGGTTCCTCCCAAGTGTGGAAGGAGGGATCCCGTTCGCGTCGGTGGCGCTCGATGCGGGCCTGCATCTCATCATCTGTGGCTTCGGCAGTGGCGATGAAGGCTTTGTTATTATAAGAGGCCGCGAGTTCCAGGGCGTGTTTACTCTTGCCGCTTCTGCTACCCCCGGTTACCAAGGTTATCCTTTTCATAGAACACTTCTATCATGACTAAGGTTTCAGTGTTCAGGTTTCAGCTTCTATGTCTTTCTTGCTGACACCCGACACCTGAAACCTTCATTTCTCCACTCCCACCCGGGCCTTTATGCCTCGATCGAAGTAGTGTTTGACTCCACGCATTTCGGTGACCAGATCGGCGCGCTCAATCAGGCGAGAATGGGCATAGCGGCCAGTGATGAGCAATTCAACTCCCTCAGCCCTCCGGTCAATGAGATCGAGAATTTGGTCAACCGTTATCAGGCCATAATGAACAGCCACATTCGCTTCATCAAGAATCACTAAGCGGTGATGCCCAGAAGCAAGAATTTCAGCGATCTCCTGGTAGGCTTCCTGGGCCAACCTTCGATCTTCCTCTTCGGGCTCTCCCTTTATGAAAACATTTCTCCCGTAGGTCCTGATGGTGAGATGATCTGAGAATTGTGCTAAGGCCTTATGTTCACTGTATTCTCCGGCTTTCAAAAATTGGGCGAAGAAGACCCGCCAACCGGCGCCTAGAGCTCTGATGGCCAGACCGATGGCAGCGGTGGTTTTGCCCTTACCATCACCGGTATAGACTTGGACGTAACCTTTCATTATTTTCTAGCCCTAAAAAAGATAAATACACGGAGAGGCGAAGAAAAAACGACACGGAGATCGGGAGACACGGAGACGCGGAGATCATGATTCTTCTCTCACAGCGTCGGCGCGTCGCATAAAGCTATGCGGCTGTCTCCTCCGCACCTTTTGTCATCTCCCCACGCACTGCACGCACCGAATGGTTGACATAGTTTTCTTCGAATCGGTACACCCCGCCATAGTAAAAGTCAATGTAGCAGGCCACGTGGTGGCCGCGGGTGGTCGAGCTCCAGAAACAGCGCTCCGAACCAAATATCGGATCTAAATAAAGACGCTGGCTGGTCTCTCGAGAGAGGATAAGGGATGATAATTCCTCATTGTTGGGGAGACGCCAGTCATTATGACCAGCAAAACCAGCTTCGTTCAACTGCTGGATATACTTTTCTGCTTCTGGCCAGGTATCCCGCTCCGGGGCTGTGCCTTTCTGCCAGATGAGATTGGTCTCCCTATCAGTCACAGTGCCATCGCCATTGTCAATGAATCTAGTCGCCATAAGTTCCTCCGTTAGGTAGCCCAAAACCGTATCATTGGTTTCATTCAACATCGAAAACTTGGCCCTTAAGGCCAGTCTTTGTATGATTTATGATTGTAGATTGCAGATTGAGGCTGCATGCTATTCCTTACCGCGAGTATTGAGCTCTTAAATCTAAAATCTGCATTCTAAAATCTAAAATCGCCAGATTCCGTCACTCTATACGGAAGTACTGTAGTTGGAGATCGGTTAGGGTCTGCAAATAGTCCTCGGCGTATAAGAGATCATTGCGGCTCTGAATCTCGCCAAAAATCAAGGGGAGGAAGAAGCGAAGATCCAGGCCCACTTCGTTGAAACCCCGTAAATTAGCCTCGTGAATAACAAGAATGGAGTAATAAATGGTCAACAGGCTAATTCTGGAGTCTCGCCGGTACAGATAAGAATGGCCTCCCAAGGTGTTGAGAAAAAATCCGGCGTAGCGGTACATGATATCCAAATTGGATGCAGAAGATGGCGGCTTGTCGCAGCTCCGTCCACTCATGAGCCAGTGGTACAGGACACCCATGAGGGGCTCTGCCAGATCTGATTCATACTGGAGCACCTCGCGAACAATGCCCATCTTTTCCCTTCTCAGTAACCGAAAGAAAAAATAGCTATTCTCAATTATGATCGAAAGTCGGTATGCTTCCGCGCTTATGGTTGGAGGCTTCCTCTCAAGTGTGGCGAGAATATCCATCAAAAGAGCCCAACTGTCGCGGTAAGTCTTCTGAGAGCGGAAGGTTTCACCGGCATCTAGGTATTGGCAGAAGGCGCGGAGTGATTTTTCCAGCTCCACACATTTCATAGTTCTTGGCGAAGCTCCTTTTGCCAGAGGAGATGAAGGGCCAAAAACCTGACGTAAGCGTTCCGCCGGGCGCAACGGCTTCGGTTCCGTACCCTGCTGCATCTCAATGATGATACTTTCGAGTTCTCTGGTTCGCTCCATCCAGGCATGCCTTTCGGCATCGACCTTCTCCTCTGAGATTCTTTCAACCAGCACATCCCACTTCCACACGACCAAGGCCACTATTGCCCCGGTGATCAGGATGGTCAGGAGAAGGAAAAATGAAGTACGCTTTGCCATGAGTAGCTTCGCCTGCAGATATTCACCGCCTCCTCGACAACCAGGGTCCCAGAAGGCGGCGGAGTCTACGGTTTTCTTTGTGCGGTAGGCAACATTAGGGTAAAGTTTACTGCTGGTGAAAACTTCCACAACCCATAGGTTGCTTACCACTTTTTCTTCCGAAAATCCAGGGAATTGAGTGAGGCCAGTTGAGATCCCAGAACAACTGGAGGGGACACTAGGTGGCGGTGAGTCAAGCAGCGCGATGGTTTGTCGGGGTTTCTCTGTTTGGAATGTTGGAACGTTGGGTTTAGATCTCAACTAGATGGGTGATAAGAGCCAGGAATGAATCTAAGTTTATTCTGGGCAGTCTCAATGTTTTTCCTGTCTGCGTAGACAAAGATTATTTCCCATACCTCCACTATTCCAGTATCCCACTATTCCGGCACTATCTCACTGGACAAGTTTTTCTAAGTCTTCCTTGAGTTGCTTCTGTTTTTGTTGGTTTAGAGGCGGCTTGGCAGGCTGCTTCTTCTTAAGCTTTTTCCCCTGCTTCACCCCGAACCTTTTGGCAATTTTATTCAACCAGCGCTGATCCAGCCCATATACTGGTTCATCAATGGTGCCGGTCACAGTGAGAGGGAGCTGAACGAAACCATGTTTGTCGGCAATCTTGGTTGCTATATCCCGAAGCGGCGGGATTTTGCCAACATACTGAGCTCGGATCTGGAGGGACAGATGCAAGTCAAGCTTTTTGTCCAGTAGATTCGCGGTGCCAGTACCTTCTGCTTGGACTATTGGCCCCACCAGATGGAACCTCTTGAGAGTGGCAATTCCCTCGCTGGTAAGCACCCTTGCAGTGACCTGGGAGAAGCGTAGCTGTTGGAGATCCTCCGCTTGGAACAACTCTGCAAGCTTGACAAAGAGGGGATGTCCGGAGAACTCTGCCTCATTGATGTTCAAATATATGCGGGACTGAAGTGCGGACAGATCAGCGCCACTCCCCTCTGCTCGAGAGATCAGGTTAACATTACCTGACCAACTCCCCTTCGTTTGTGGCAAAAAAGTAGCTATGATCTCGTCCAGGAGTATATTCTCAGCGTAAACGACGGATTGAAAGGGCGGGCCCGGCGACTCTACATCACCCTTCACACTTCCTCCTAGTGCACCACCATAAAGTGATGCTGACAGCGGTTCCACTCGAAGCTTGCCGTTTTGGAGGATAAGCTGGCAGTCCACATTACTTACAACCAGTTTATTGTATAAGAACCAATCCAGATGAATCTCACTTCTTTACTTTGATCAGTACCAGGGGTGGATTCGGTTTTCACCTCAGACTTTTCTGGTGGTCCCTCAGATTTCTTCGTCGGTTCGGTTGGAACCGGGGGCGATGCTGACTCAGAGCCGGGTCCTGGCACCACATTTTCAGCTAAATGCTTATCCTGTGCCGCTTGTTGTCCGGCGTCCGCCTTGGGTTCTTCGGTTGGAGATGGTGTCCCGGAAAATAGTGCCAGGAGTTCATCCAGTTTTATTTGAGGCGAATTCAAAGTGAAGTCGAGGTGAGGCCTTTGCTGCCACTGAGTAAGAATGCCCTGGATCTTGGCTTTCTGACCATTAAGCACGAGATCAAGATTGCCTATTTCAAGGGTCTGCTGGGAGCGAACTGCATCCAGTTGAAAACCGGCTTCAATCTCGAGGGTCTCTGTAAGTCTTTTGTCTTTTTTTATTTTGAGCCCGCTAAGGGCCAGGCTGCCTTGGGTCAAGAAGTGGTCGAAAGCCTCTGCTGCCATGGATGCTTCCATGGTCAATTTACCCTGCTGAATAAGGTCAGGGGGATTGCTGGCAACAAAAGGACTCAGAATGGCAAGGTCGATCCCTTGGAGATCTACCTTCCCTTTCAGAGTATCTTTGGCAAGGTCATACGTTCCATTGATGATAAGAGATCTTTCTTCTGCTCCCTGGACTTGCCCCTCTATCTCGAACGGAATGGGGGCGGCGGTTGAAAAGTCCGTGAGGCGCGATCTGATTCTGCTTACTTTTAAGGTTGCTTGGGGCTGCTGAGAAAGATCCACGAAGTTCAGTCGCGCATCTTGCATAGCAAGCAAGGTAATAAAAAGGGGGACACCTGCGGGCTTTCTGTTATGTTTCTTTCTGGCAGGGGCAGTCTTTTCCGCCTTGGCCATCTCCGGTAGGAGATCGGCAATGTTCAACGATCCGTCTTTCTGCCGGACAAGGGTGATCTCCGGCCTGGTAAATACGAGGGTGTGGATGACGACCCTACCTTTTAGTAGTTCCTTGAATTTCCATCGAAGCTCAAGCTTTTCGCCCTTGAGCAAAGGTGCATGAGCACCTTCCTTTCGTATCTCCAACCCCTTTACGCGAAAACCGCGAAAACCAACTTTAGCCTCTGCCAAAGTCACGTTACGGTGCAGATAATGTTCCAAAGGGGGCGTGATCATGGCCGCGATGAGTTCGCCGGTAAAGTAGAGCCGGACAAACAAAACAAGTATGAAAAATATTAAAACCAGCCCGCCCAATATGAGAGCCGGCTTTTTATACTTCTTCGGCAACATTGATTCCCTCTACGTTTG
>CAMYLW010000338.1 GCA_947259475.1 Thermodesulfobacteriota bacterium | reverse complement strand
CTATAACCTATTACCCATGACCTATTACCTTTCGTGACCTTAAGCGCTTGGGATTATGCTGATTCGTTTGACGCGTTCTCGTGCGCTTCATCCAACCTTATTTCCAGGTAGCGAAGAAACTCTTCGTCCCATTCATTATAATCAAAACAGTAGCCGTCTTCACCAAGCAAACCCAATGGAATTATATTCCCTCTTTCTTCTGGATCGGTGATCATGTCGGGGTAAAAACACACTGAGAGCCACCTGCTGTCTGGATCGTCGTCGATAACGTCCATAATCACAAACAACTCTCTAGATTGCTGAAGCATGTGCTTTACTCGCAGAGAATAACTCACACCCGGCCTGGCTTTAAAAGTGTAAACAAGGGAATCCTTTGCGGCAAGATGGTCCTTAAGCCGCACAAAACTATCTCTGATTTGCTGAGGGGAGTCTTTCCACCCATCAATAAATGTCCTGATTTCCTCTCGCATCTCTTCTCCCCCAGATAGCCCGTAGCGTTTTTTCTACAGCCAGGCTACCAGCCCTTTTCCTTCATCTGCTCAAGGGTCGGAATGGAGGTTCGTCCACCTAGTTTGAGGCTTACCATCGCCGCAGCCCAGGACGCAAAATCCAGACACTTGTCCACTTCCCAGCCTTGAACCAACCCGTACGTGAAGCCGGCATGAAAGACATCGCCACAACCCGTTGTGTCGACTGGATTTACCGGATAGGCAGGCCGTTCTATTATCCTGCCTTCAGCGAGAGCAACATAACCTCTCGGCCCCAGAGTTACCCCAACAACGCGAGGACCGAGCTCGGCCAGCTTATGACAAGCATCCAATGGTTTGCCTTCGCCTACCAGGGCCTCGGAGAAGATTTCAGACGCCAGAAAATAATCGCTTAGTCGCGCCAAATCGAGCATTCCCTCTCGGAGGGAGCCTCCATCCACAACGACCTTGACCCCCGCCTCCTTAGCCACCTTTGCAGCAGCGAACGATGCCTCGGTAAAAAGACCATCTGTATGAAAGACTTCAACTTTACGAATGCTGTTGTAATCTAGCTCATCAGGACCTGGAGGAGGACCTGTGGGCCGGTGCCAAAAAATTGTTCTTCTGCCCACGCCAGGTTCCGCCAAGATGAAGGCGAACTGAGAAGTAGATCCCTCTCTGACCAGGATACCGCTGGTATCCACACCCTCTTCATCCAAAGAGGCTTTAATCAAGGTGCCAAACTGATCATCGCCCAAGACGCCGGTAAAGGTGCAGGAAATACCCCACCGCGACAGGGCAACCAGAGCTGTTGCCACTGGCCCCCCACCTTGGATTACCATATCGGTAAATTCATATTTCACATCAGGTGGGGGGTAGGTTTCTACTTTCCCCAGGTAATCCAGGCAACTCTGACCCAGACCATAGACTTGAAAGACGGGTTTATTCATTTTTAAATTGAAATATTCGAGCTAAGCCAGTTTAAGTCCGTTCGGCACAGCCTCGTCCGGCACAGCGAGCACGACTCCAACGCTATCCAGCACAAAACCTGTGAGCAAGAACTCTGACCTGATTGGTCCGATTTGTTTAGGGGCGAAGTTTAGCACTGCAATTATTTGTTTCCCCATGAGAGACTCTTTGGTGTAAAGGTGGGTTATCTGTGCGCTGGATTTCTTAATTCCTATATCACCGCCAAAGTCCACCATTACTATATAAGAAGGCTTTCTTGCTTCTGAAAAGTCTTGCACATCGACAATAGTGCCGACTCTCAACTCAACCTTTTCAAAATCTTCCCAACTAATCGCACCCATTCTCTCTTTCCATTAATGTGGCGATGTCTGCGCTCAATGGAATTTCTCTAGCTGCTGATCCCCGCTGTCCGGACAGTGTTCGGTAGGTTCAGTGCCCGTGATGAAGGCAGCCTCCACAACCTCCTCGCACTCTCCGTTGGCCAGAAGACCGCTGCGCACATCCATCCGTACCAAGGTGATCGCTTCAGGTTTTTCAAAATCTTCTGCACGTGTCTCGGGAAGTACCTTTTCCATAATGTCACGCCAGACGGGAAGTGCCGCCCTGGCTCCGGTCTCCTTCTCACCTAACGAGCTCCCACTGTCTTTACCAACCCAGACAGCTGTAACCAGGGCTGGTGAGTATCCCACAAATAGTGCATCTTTGCTCTTTTCAGTGGTGCCGGTTTTACCGGCCAACGGCCAGGTCAGATGGCTTGCTGCTCTGCCCGTGCCCCGTTGAATCACTCCTTTAAGCATATCTGTCAGAATGTAACCGCTCTCCTGACTGAGCACCAACCTGCTGGCCGGAACAGGCTTCCATAATGACCTGCCATTGTGGTCTAGGACCTCAACTATGCCTGAGGGCTCAACCCATATGCCCCCATTAGCGAAAACCTGGTAGGCAGAAGCCAGTTCTAACAAAATCACCTCAGAGGTTCCCAGGGCCAGGGACAGGTTGGAACGCAAAACGCTTCCGACTCCCAGATGATGAGCAAAATCAACTACTGGACTTGGCCCCAGCCGCTCCAAAAGTTTTATGGTCACAATGTTTTCCGAAATTTCCAGTCCCTTTCTCAAAGTTATCTCGCCCTCAAAGCGGCCGGAATAGTTTTGCGGCTCCCATACTTTTCCTCCCGCCTGGGGATAAGAAACGGGCGCATCCCAGATACGGTCTGCCTGAGTATAGCCCTTTTCCAGCGCGTAAGCATAGATGATCGGTTTGAATGCTGAACCCGGCTGCCGGTAGGCCTGGGTTGCTCGGTTAAACTGGCTGCTCTCATAGTTGCGGCCGCCCACCATTGCTCTGATCATTCCAGTGTGAGCGTCCAAAATTATCACCGCCCCTTGGGGTTGCTCCGTTCCTTCATCCTCCGTCCGGTGGCGAGCCTCAAGCGCCGCAAGTCCATTTTGCAATGCTTCTCTTGCCACCCCTTGCCAGTACTCTTTGACAGTGGTCTGGATTGTAAGACCACCCCGATACAATAGGTTTTCCCCCAGGATTTCCTCCAGCTGTGGACGAACAAAGGACACGAAGTAAGGCGCCATGGTCCCCGCACTGGATCTGGACGCCAAGCGCAAGGGTTCTTTAACTGCCTGCTGATATTGTTCCTCGGTGATGTATCCTGTATCGAGCAGGTTTCTTAGAACGAAGGCCCGGCGGGAAACAGCTCGGTCTTGATTGACC
>CAMYLW010000337.1 GCA_947259475.1 Thermodesulfobacteriota bacterium | reverse complement strand
TTTCAAAATTCCAAACTTGTTTTGGTCATTGAGTATTGGAATTTGATATTTCGCAATGCTCCACTGCTCCATTACTCCACCTGACTCTAGCAAAGACCAGGTAATTTCTGGAGGTTATCCTGTGAATTATATATTATAATGCTTTGGATGAATACTAGTCGTTATCGGGATCTAAACACCGCACTCCGAGAGCAGTTCGGATGCCGTGTCCAGAAGATTACTCTAGATGCGGCACCAACCTGCCCAAACCGAGATGGCACCCTGGGCGTAGGTGGCTGCATCTATTGCAATGTCAGAGGTTCGGGCACCGGCTTATCCCAACAGTACACCATCCCCCAACAACTGGAACGTGGTAAAGAACGGTTGCGCCGCCGCTATAAGGCGAAAAAGTTTATTGCTTATTTTCAATCTTTCTCCAACACTTACGGGCCTTTGGATGAACTGAAACAGCTCTACTTAGAAGCCCTTGCCATAGAAGATGTGGTGGGTCTTGCCATTGGAACCAGGCCTGACTGCGTGGCTGACGATGTTCTGGACATGTTGGCTGATTTGAACCGGCGGACCTACTTATGGGTAGAATACGGCCTGCAATCTATACACGACCGCACTCTCAGACTGATCAACCGGGGCCACGACGTTGCAGCCTTTGTGGATGCTGTGGAGCGAACCCGTCGGCGTGGCCTCGACATCTGCGTCCACGTTATCCTGGGACTGCCCGATGAGGATAAGGCGGAAATGCTGGCCACAGCGCGAGCCCTGGCCAAGCTCGATATTCAGGGGATCAAAATTCACCTTCTTTACGTGATTCAGGGCACACCACTTGCAGATCTCTACCAGAGTGAAAACTATCGTTGTCTGAGCCGTGAGGAGTATGTGGATATTGTCTGCGAGCTTATAGCTCTGCTTCCCCCACAGGTGGTCATTCACAGGCTCACCGGTGATCCTCACCCGGATGAACTCCTGGCCCCGGAGTGGGCACTGGACAAACAGACCAATCTGCAGGCTATCCGTGACACCTTGGAAAGTCGCGATCTTTGGCAAGGAAAGAATTTCAGCGGGCAGTAGGCAGCAGGCAGCTAGCCCGGATATTTCATGAATCGGAGTTGCGAGACCGTGAAGATGGCCCTGCCACCGGGCAACCGCAGGGAGTTGGATCCGAGGCGTACCTGAACGGTACGTCGCAGGGTCCGACGCCCGAGGACGCCCGGAAGGATGGCCATATCCGCGGTCGCAGTAGACGATTCATGAAATATCCGGGCTAGTAGATGCCAGGTGCGCTCAACTCTCCAAAGATCGCCATTGTCCGTAGTCGGTTGTCAGTGGTCCGTTGCATATTTAATAAGATATACTTGCATTAATGACGCAACTTGCTAACATCTCTCTTTATCGAATTGAGATTGATTTGAATGCTGACTCCCTGCAACTGACGACGGACGCGCATCTGCCGCTGTAAGAACCATTGACTATGGAGACCCCCACCCGCCAGCAAGACTCCCCGCGCCCTTGGATCGGTCCGTTTCTTTTTCTCAATGTCCTCATGTTCCTGGTTTTTTCCAACATTGCCATTTTCTATCTCTATCCTATCTATCTTCAAGCGATCGGGAGCAGCAAGACCACCATCGGTTGGGTCATGGGCCTCATGCCCATCAGCACTGTAATTTCCAGGCCCTATATGGGGAAATTGGTAGCGCGTCGGGGCGAACAATGGGTTATTCTCCTGGGTCTTATCATTATTTTTTTTACCACCTTGGCATACCACGGACTCCAGCAAGTGGGGTGGCCCATGCTCCTCGTTCGAGTCTCGCACGGTATAGGATTTTCAGCATTTATCTCCGCTTCCTACACTGCGGTGGCCCAGTGGGTCCCAGCAAAGCGACGAGGCCAGGCCTACAGTTACATCGGCGCTACCATCCTGGCAGCTGTAGCCCTTATGCCTTTAGCAGGTGAACACCTGGTCAAGGGTTTTGGATATCCTGCCTTGTTCAACAGTGCGGCCGCCACTGTGTTACTCGCTGCTATTCTGACATTTACCCCGGCTACAAGTCGTGCCGTCGCCGCAAGCCAATATGAGGGTTCTGTTCTCTATGGTACATTACTGAGAAGGCGATCAACTTGTCTCCTGCTTCTGGCAATCCTACTCTTTGTCCAGGGACACGCCACAGTGTTGAACTTTGTCGCTCTCCAGGCTGACAGACTCGGACTGCCACCCGGACACTATTTTGCGGTCGCTGCATCCCTGGCTTTCATCTTGCGCCTCGTCGCTGCGTCTTTCATCGATCGATGGGGTAAAAAGCGTTTTATGAGAGTTTCCTATGTTTCTTTCGGAATCGGCATTTGCTCCATCCCCCTGATCTCCCACCCACCGGCGTTTTATGCCTCCGCTTTCCTCTACGGTGCAGGGCTTGCTTTCCTGTTTCCAGCGGCCGTAGCACTGGCCGCAGACCAGGCGAAAAAACCGGAAGAACTCCCTGGCATGATGAGTCTGGCCACTGCGGTCTTCGACCTGGGTTTTATCAGCGGTTCAGTGATCTCCGGCTGGTTTGCCGATCTTTTCTCACTGGACATCTTATTCCTGGGTGTCGGCGCTCTCAGCTTTGTTGGTCTCGTGCTGATGTACTCACCGATCTACGAAGCACCAACTTCGTGAAACACTTCTTTTCCCGCCCTTGACTCCGTTTCTATATCTCACAGAGAACACAGAGAACTCTGAGAGCTCTTAACAAAAAATATTGAAGTTGATTAGAGTTGGAGAAGATCGCTTAAAGGCATAATGGAGAGTGCCTGGCCCTCAGAATGAGCGAACTCATTCTGGCGCTCAGGATCTCTCCATTAGTCCCGATTGCTCAATCGGGACCCCTGATTTGCGGGGTCCCTTTAAGCGATCCGAGTACATCCAGTAATACTCTTGTCTCTGAGCTCTCTGAGGACTCGAGAGCCCGCAGGGCTCGGGCGAGAGCTTCTTTTGCTCAAAAAATACAACTAAGGTGACTCGGCCTTCGAATGACAAAATACGTCAGTTTGCGCCGCTCAGGGTCGGGACCATGGGAGTAAAGAAAATTCCTCAATTGCAATGTCAATTGATCTATATCTCTAATTACATTAGAAAAAAACAACAACCACAACCAAAATTCCCAGTTGGCACTACTCATGCACTGAGCCAAGGGACCTGATTC
>CAMYLW010000336.1 GCA_947259475.1 Thermodesulfobacteriota bacterium | reverse complement strand
GGCTCTGGATTTGAATCCAATGGCCATTTCCACTGCAGCGGCTAATTGTGAACGCAATGGGGTTAGCGATGTGGTGCGGTTGATAAGGGGTGATGCTCGGGACCATTTGCCCGATGCAGAGCTTCTCTGTGTGAATATACACTTCGACTTTCTTGAAGTTTTTTTCGACGACCCTGTGCTCTGCAACTATCGTTGGGCTATTATCGGTGGGTTTCTCAAGGAAAAGCTCGCAAGGGTTCGCGAACTCCTTCCGTCCTGTGCTAAAGTCAAAGAACCGGTGCTGGAAGAGAAAGGCTGGATAACGCTCATTGTGGAAATAGAGAGTCATTGATGACCAGTTGCGGGTTCCGTTTTATCTCTCACAGAGCTCGCAGAGGCGCAGAGAACTAAATCTAATCAGAAGTTCAGGTGCACATGAAGGCCAAGATCACTCAAAAGCACAATAGGTAAGCCTCGGAGACAGGAATTACCAGGTCGATTCCTGCATCCAAGGCCTACCTATCAGTCCCGATGATTTCTTCATCGGGATGCCGCTGCGCGGCTGCTTTTGGGAGATTCTGGCACACCAATCTAAAGTTTTTCTCTGAGTTTTCTAGCGAACCCTGAGCCTGGTCGAAAGGTGAGCGGGCGAGAGATCGCTGAGATCGCTGGGGGTGGGAATATTCTCGGAAGGAATACAAATGAATCACAATGATTTGCCAACGAGAGGATCACAGTTGACGGATGCGCAACGCACGGTTATCAGGATCATGCTCAATGCAGTGGCATTGATTCTTACAGCAGCACTGTTTGAGAGCATTTATCTGCAAGGATTTTTCTCAGCAGTTCTCGCTGTGCTGATTCTTGCCTTCATCAACGCCTTTATTAGGCCAGTTTTGCTGGTCCTTACTCTGCCTATCACCGTGCTGAGTCTGGGGCTGTTCACCTTAGTGATCAATGCCACCCTTTTCAAGCTCACCGCAGCTTTTGTACCAGGTTTTCATGTGGGCGGATTCTGGAGCGCACTTGGTGGGGCTATTGTCTACAGCGTGCTGACACTGTTCATAACAATCTTCTTGTTCCCCCCACCGGGAGGACCGAATATTACCTTTCATTACCGCAGGTTCTAGTATCTCTCACAGAGCCCGCAGAGGCGGGTGAGCGGGCGAGAGATAACTGATTCCCGGGGTCGAGCGCTAGCGGGTGATTAGCATTATTGCGCCCATGACAATGAAGAGAATGCCGCCGACGAGTTTCACTATATGGGGGGGGAAGCACCGGGCGAGAAAGGCACCCAGCAACACAGCCAAAAAAGCGCTGGTAACCAGAGCCAAAGAGGCACCCAAGAACACGGCCAGCCGTGACTTGCTGTCGGCTGAGAGGCAGAGAGCTGCGAATTGAGTCTTGTCCCCTAGCTCTGCCAGAAAGATAAGGCCGAAAGTGGTCAGAAGTGTTTTAATGTCCAATTTACCCTCCTAAAGGACTTCCTGCTATAAAAACCTTTCCATGAGTTTAATACGTGCAAAAGGTGATGAGGGTATAATCTATAGGTGCGGCAACGCTCAAAAGTCAACGATTCTTTTTCTGTCAGACGTTAGTTCTTGTTTTTGCGGATCTGACCGACCAGGAAATAGCCCTATAGAGGCTGTCCGACAACCTTAGAATTCCCTCCCCCTTGTCGAAGATCCTGAGCCTGTCGCGGGGACGGGGGAGGGTTAGTAAGAGACATAAAAGCCGATAAGAAAGCTTTCGATGTTTTTATCGGCAGTACCGCCGATTTTCTCATCAGCCCTGAATTGCTCGAATCCCACCTTTATATTGGCGTTATGACCCTTGATGAAATAGCTAACTCCAACCCGCCAAGCTATCCAGCTTCCCACATCATCGGAGGCATCGCTGTCCCAAAGCTCAAAGAGGGCCCAAGGTTGGAGATTCAAGTTCTCGAGGTAGTATCCGCTTTGAACATAGAACCCCTCCCCCTCGGTCTCTTTGGCATTTTTCGGAAGACCAGAGGCTGAGTCTCGAAGAGAGGTGGAGCCCTCAAGATCCAAATTACTATAACCTGCCTCGAAGGTTGTGCTCCCTGGACCAACAGGAATGTCCGCGAAAGCATCGATGGAGTAGTAGGTATAGTTTATGTTGTCATCCGTAACTGTATCGCGAGCAATTCTCTGCTGATGATCAATGGAGGCGCCGATGGCTACAGTCTTTTTTGCTCCGAGATAGGTGGAGAGATTATAGTAGCCCGGTTCGGGCTCGAAAAAGTTCAATTGCACCCGGGCGGTGACCCGCTCTTTGTCCTCAGTATTGTTCATAAATTGGATGCCGGTGTAACCGCCCACATAGTACTTGGCATGAAATGTCTCGGTAAAAGATGTGGAGCCGAACAAAGTTGCCCCAATATCACGGTTTACATTACCATCCCCGCTGAGATCCAAGTTGCCATCTTCAAAGGCGGCGGTGTTGAATACTGCACCACCGTTTAGGCCCCAGGTGAGATTATAGTCGGTGATGCCTGGATGATCGATGGCCATCATGGCGGCAGAGCTGGTTAGCTGTTGTCGACCAGCAGGCGCCATGTGCGCCCCCATGATGATTTGTGCTTGGTCAAGCAAATGGAGATTGATAAAACCGTCGATCACTTTCGCATCTCCAACGCTTCCGTCCTCTTCTGAGTCTGACCCCACCTGGATGAAGAACTTGACCCATTTAGTGACACTGCCCCCAAGTCGGATCCGGGCCCGACGAAGAAGAAATTTCTCCTCATGATCGTTTTCTGCATCCGCCTGAGCATTGGTGCTGCTGAGAAACTGGGTCTGGAGCCTGAAGCCTAGCTCCAAGTTGGAATCTTGGTCAATTTGTAGCTTGACTCCAGCCCAGGAGGACGTAGGCAAAGCTAAAAATACACCCAGAAGCAGACCGATGAACAGGGATCCCTTTGTCCTTGGGCCTTTTGTTTTCTGTATTCTTGGGTCTGCAAAGTAGCTCGTAACCATTGCCACTCCTTTCTGGCCTTTGGTCTGGTTCAAATAGAAAACCTGTAATTGATGGGGCCATTCAGTGAGCCCCACATTGTCAGTCCCAAGAGGTTATATCGATACCACATGATACAATTGCTAACAAGAAGAGAAACTGCAGAAGAAGCTTGAGGCATAAGCTTGCTATATTGCAGTAAGCCTTGAGTCAGTATAAAAAAGGCTAT
>CAMYLW010000335.1 GCA_947259475.1 Thermodesulfobacteriota bacterium | reverse complement strand
GTTTTTCTTCCCTGACACCCGACACCTAAAACCCTGAGATTTGTTATTTTGCAGTACTCCAACCCTCCCAAGGTCGTTGAATACTGACCTTCGCTTCCAAGCAAGGAACGTAGCTTGGACTGCCGGATTGTGGGTTTAATTTGTACAACGACTTTTTTTCTTCTTTTTAATAGTGAAGTGGGAAGTACGGTGGAAGCGATCTATCATGCGACCGTAATAGGCGACGGCTTCTTCATTGTTGCCATTCTCATAGCTGACGTGTACCTTACCGTTTTCGTATTTCTCACTCTTCTTGATAGCGCCTTTTTCGCAGAAGAACTTGACAGCATTCTCAAAGGTGATGCGCGAGATGCTCTCGAAACGTTCGACAAGTTCCAACTTATAAAGCTTGTTCCCCATAGAGTTTATCTTTTTCAAAAAATCTTTTTCACTGTAAGGTTTCTTGTCAAGGTACTTGGTGGCCCTGAGCACGATCCAATACGACTCCATGTAACTTCTCAACAGACTTGCGAAACAAGAGAGTGCTTTGAGTCCCTGGTGGGTGATACGGTAGGTATTAAACTGGCTGCTGGCCTCGATTATGAACCTCTGGGAAAGGCAGTAGGCAAGCACCTGGTTGATGGTCTCCCCCAGGTTTTCGTCAGCGTCGTAGACAAACTCAAACTTGAAAAAGTCCCTAAAAAAGAGGAGGTCATCCTCAATTCCTTCCAGGTTGAATTCAAAGGCCTCTTTGGTCAAGATGGCGGAGGAAATGTAGGCGGCCGGTAGCAGAAAATGGATAATGTTGTTTCTGTAATACTCGAGTTGCAGGCGGTTGCTGTCGTCCACCGTGTAAATACGTTCCTCCTCATCGGTCTCATCCTCATCCGCAAGCAGATCGAGCCACTTGCTCCTTACCATGAGAGTCAGGGTGTCCTGAAGAGCTTTGTCCAGGTCCTGGAGGCTGCTTACCGTAGGGACCTCCCTATGTTGGAGGTAATTGTTGTAATTGTCAGTGATGAGCTTGATTTCTGCCAGAGAGATACCCCGTTTGGATGTGGTGAGAAGTACTGCGGCCACAAGGGCGAAGGGGGTTACCATGGCAGTGTTATTGATGTTATGAATGATGCGCCAGGCAAAATCCCGATACATAGCGTGGCGTTCTTTGGGCTTTATGGTGTCGAAGTCCAGATTGAATCGGTTCATGTAAGTTTTGAGAGACATTGGCTGGGAAAATTTTACATAGACCCTACCGTAGCGTTTCTTCAAGACTCCACGGGCGCGCACCAACTGGGCGAGGCTTTCCTTTTTCTTGCTGCTGCCTTTCACCTCTTTTAGATAGGCTCCCTCTTCCAAAACCCGGTCATAGTTGATGGCACAGGGTACGAAGATCAGATCATCGCAGTAGTCTTCTTCCACCGCCTGCATCAGGATTGCCAGTAGACCGAGCTTGGGCAGCACCAGTTTGCCGGTCCTGCTGCGCCCACCTTCAATGAAAAACTCGAGATTATGGCCCTCATTGACCAATGTTTTGATATAGGCAGCAAAGACGTCGGTATAGAATTTCTGCCCACGAAAGCTTCTCCTGATAAAAAAAGCTCCTGCTTTGCGGAAGAATGGTCCCAGAGGCCAGAAAGCCAGGTTCTTGCCGGCGGCAATGAGAGGAATGTTTAGATTGTGCCGAAACAAAAGGTAGGAGAGAACAAGGTAATCGATGTGGCTCTTGTGACAAGGGACATAAACGAGCGGTGCTTTCTTCGCGGCTTGTTTGACCATGTCCAAAGAATCCACGTCCAGGTCAATACCGTCATAAATAGTGTGCCAGATCCAAGTGAGCAATCGCTCCCCAATCTGCACGTAGGTCAGGTTAAGGTCGGTGGCGATTTCGTCGAGATAACCATCAGCCTCCTTGCGCACCGCTTCAATGGTTCGATTGTTGGAACGGGCTCTGCGCTCCATTCGTTTCTGCAGGTCCGTATTGTGGAGAATGATCTCCTTGATTTCCCATCTGCTGTTCAAAACTGGAGCTGTTGCCACACGTC
Organism: Thermodesulfobacteriota bacterium; assembly: GCA_947259475.1. Lineage (GTDB taxonomy): Bacteria > Desulfobacterota > Syntrophobacteria > BM002 > BM002 > BM002. The sequence goes on along the minus strand of CAMYLW010000335.1, from coordinate 1,161 downwards.
GGTGCCGGTCAATGCGGTCGATAAGCTCCCTACGAAGCTGGAAAGCAAGACTGGATTTTGAACGGTTCTCGGCTGGCTGACCGGCCAACCATTCCTTGACGTTGAGGGGCTCGGCAACCTCAAGGATGTTGTTCTTGTAATTGCGGAGGAAAGCTACCAGCTTACGTAAGCTCCCCGGCCTTTCTTTATGACCGAAAAAGATGTCCACCATACCCTTTTGCTGTTTCTCGGGTGCCTTGCCATGAAAGATGAGGCTGGGCACTAAGATGATTGGCATATCCGTCTGGCGTTGGGTCTCGAGCAGGAGGTGGAGGGGATCGCGTTCGGTAAAGCCGAAACGGCGGTAATATCCAGCTTTACCTACCAGGAACAGCACCGAGGGCTCCCGGCCCAGAACTAGGTCGCGATAGTCCCCGGTCTGGTAAGGATTGGGAAACGCACCCTCTTTGAGATAATGACGCAGAAATAAATAAAGCAACCTGATAGCTCTGAAGGCCGGTAGCCACAGGATCGGACGCATGTCAAAGGCAAACACTGGCGGCCTCAAGTCAGCTTGGGAAAGCCTTGAGTTGAGAAAGAGGAAATCCAGGTGGCTGCGATATTTGACTGCATAAATGAGGAGGCCTTCGTCCTCCAGGCCTTTCAGCAACCGTTGCTGACTTTCGAGAAAGGTGGCTTTCCCGGCAAGCTTATGAAGCAACCGCCCAAAAAAAGAAGGGGATAGTGAGCCTATGGTGAGGCCTTGATCTATCTGCGAGGTGACGTCAGGGGGTGAGTCGGCTGAGTCACTGGCTCGCTTTCGCTTAAAAAACTTAAACAAGGCCATGCTTGGTATCGTCTCAGTGAACGTGAGAGAAAAAAAGTCTTAATCAAATAAAGCTAGCAGATTTGCAGTCCAAAACCAACCGATTTTTGGACTGGGCAATAGCGAACGCTGATTCAGATAAAAACAAGCGCCACCAGGAAAAATCCTCCTTCATGAGAGGTTGCCTCACAATTGGCCATCCCGGCCAAGTCCGCCTGCGGCGGACGCGAGCCGGGATCCAGACAACGTCCCCGCGAAGCTAATGCCAAATGGCATGTCAAGTTAAAAGTTGTTATGGTTCATTATTTCCACATACTCTTTGACCACATGTTTGGCGATGCCGGTGACCATGTGAA
>CAMYLW010000334.1 GCA_947259475.1 Thermodesulfobacteriota bacterium | reverse complement strand
GTGTTCAGGTTTCAGCTTTTATGTTTCTTTTTCCTGACACCTGACACCTGACACCTAAAACCCTATTCTTTACTTAGGGCTGGCTCTTACCCAAGGATTTCAGAGGTGAGTATAGGTTCAGACTGGGGAACTCGTGAGAAGGATGCAGGTGCTGTAATTCATTGGGGCAAATCAACTGTCATGACTTTACCCCTGTAGCCGTGCACTGAATCGTGGGCCCGAATGGTTACCCTGCGAACTCCTTCGGGTATCCTTACTCCTGACAGGCTCCTGGTGAATGGTTGTTCCTGGACATGTGGGTGGTAAAGAGTACGAGTGCCAAGAATGGTCCCGTCCGGGGCAACAACATCCCACTTATTCGCAAAGTGGTCCCAGCCTTCGTCTTTATGAGTCACGGTAACGTCAAAATAATAAACATTGTCGCCACTGCGTTTTACCTCGACCTTCAAGACGTCCGCTTCTCCAGCATAGGCTACGCTCAAGGTAAGCCCAAAAATCAATAACAGAACCTGAAACGTTTTCACTGCTCGAGACCTCGGCCTGAAAGACTGGATCATTGCTTCTTCTCAATCATTGAGGCAAGAAATTCTATTGATCAATTGAAGTTCCCTGCAGCAAGCTGCAGTCCCGCTGAAGCGGGATTCGAAATGTAAGGAACGAATCCATTTTATTGTAGTTCGCTCGCTAACCCCGCAGCAAGCTACGGGAATGCGCTCGCTGGAGCATTTTCACTTAGAATTATCGCTCTCTTGAAAGGTAATTCCTCTGATGATGCTGTCTTTAGCAACTTTAAAGGTAGAAGAGAACTCCAGCACCGGTCTTTCCTCTTCATTGTACACAGTTGCCTGCCCTTGCAGTATTCTTCCTTCTTGTTTCATGACCTTTGCCCTGGCGGTAACTACACCTTGCTTGACCGGGTAGAGAAATTTCGACTCCAGAGAAATTGTGGCAAAGTGAGTTTGAACCGGAGCCAAACTCTTGATGGCCATGACAACCGCGGTGTCGGCCAGACTAACCAGAGCACCACCATGCATGAGCCCAGCGCCTTGAGCGTAGTCGATAAGAAAAGGCATGGTCAGGGTGGCTCGACCGTCGGAGGCTTCGACAATCTCCATGTGCAACAACCGCTCAAAGGGTGCACAACTAATCCAGCCTTCCATGTCAAACTTATGCGGGCCAGTGTATCGATCCATGGCTGCAATCCTATCCACCGTCACGCGAGCGCAGCGGTTTTTATTCTCCCACTACTCTGACCCACAAAGCGGAGCTCCTCCGAATGAGTTCCGGCCAGATCTTTGAAGGAGTTTTATCGAAAACACTCTCTTCATCGGCCTGTAAAATATGCCAGCCGCCTCTCGACACTTCATGGTCCAATTGCCCAGGCGCCCAACCGGCATAACCCGCATAAACCCGGAATCTCTCTGGGGTGTCGGGATTGTCGATCATTTTCTCGATTATCGTCTGACTGGCGCTGAGGTATATGTCCTTAAATACGAGGCGAGATCCCTCAGGTGGACTATTGGTTCGTATGAGAAGCATCAACTGGTTCTTGGCCACAGGCCCGCCCAGATAAATAGCATCAGACCGTTTCTGCAACCCCTCTATCTCCGGCAACACTTTTGAAAGTTTGACCGTGGTGGGTCGATTAATTACCAGACCCATGGCCCCCTGGCTACCATAATCAATCAGGAGCACGACCGTTTCAAAGAACTGAGGATCTCTAAGCTCTTTACTGGCGACCAGAAATTTCCCTTTTGACAGCTCCATCTGGGGCCGCGACTGATCCGATATTTGGAGAATGAAGGGACCCTCAGAGGGCGGCAAATCGGAGGGGTTGCTGGAAAAAGCTGTATTCATCAACACCATGTCAGCCACTGGTGAGAGGAGAATCAACGTGGCCGCAAGCGCAATAAGAGCCCACCCCTTGAGGAATCGCCTGTTCTTACTTGATGTGGAATGTAGTGTCACAAATACCTCTTAAGATCTGCTGAAGGTTTTCTCAAGTCATTACTTTCTTCGGAGCGTGGATTTTTCATGCATTTCCACGGTCGCGGGGCGGCAACTGATCAAACATCCAGGCCAGCAAGAAACTCATGAATCCCATCTTCCAAGAACCAAACCGGGTCCCAGGGCTCGTCTTCCACCAAATTTCTATGCCGTTCTTTGAAGACATAAACCCAGGCAGTAATGTTGCCCCCGTCAGTCAACCCACATTCGGCCATTTCCTTCTGATAATATTCTCCCTCAAATGTATCCAATATCTTCAGGTCGCTCTTGCTTACATTCAGATAGATAATACCATCAACATAGTCTCCGCTTGTTCCAGGAAGTACCGTCGGATATATCTCGCCCCTTATCTTCCTCCTCTGATAACCATACAATCTTGCGCCTACCTTTTCATAAATACCATCCACCACTTTCGACCAAACTCCATCGAACATGAGGGAACCGTAGGTAAAAACATGTACACTCATAAGTATCAATGTAATCCTAACGATTGAGCTAACCGGAGTGAAGAGGGGGCAAGCGTTTTACGCTTTTTTGTTCGGCGATGGGTTCAGCTTAGCAAATCGTTCTTGGAGTCATTGTCTCTTTCAGTCATATATCGACGACTTAACGTGAAAGCTCCTCTAGTTCCTTTAGTTTGGCAATACCCCATTGTATTTGTTCTGGCTCGTAAGCGGGAAAAGTCAAGCGCGTAAACAAGCCGTCCTTGCGTTTTTTTTCTCTCAAATTAGGAGCGACAGCGTCCCAGGCCGCGGCGATACCAACGCCGGCTTCTTGGGCAGATTTTATAAAGGATTCTTCTTTGTCGGGTGTTATTTTCTTCAAGCTCACACTAGCAAAGAAGCCACCGCTGATATCAACAGGAGAGGCTCCCGGAAAATGAGCATTAAGCGACAAATTCAATGCATCCATTTTCGGTTTATAAAGAGCGCATAAATAGTCTAAAAAGTCTGAATATTTAAAGTCTGAATATTTACCAGATTCTATGAAATCGGCTATGAATGCTTGAGTCGGTAAGTTGGGATTAATCCGGGTGTTGGCAACAACCTTACCCATGTGCTCTACATAGTCTTTTGGCAGAACGATGTATCCACACTTCGTCCCCGGAGAAATAGTTTTTGTAAAGGAGCTCATCAAAATAGGTCCCCATTCTGAAACTGTTATAGAGGTATTCTTATTTCCATCATAACGAAGCAGTTCATAACAAATGTCCCAAGCGCACAGGATGGACTGTTCTCTGCATATCTGTTCAACAGCCTGCCGATTCTCTTCAGAGTAATTAATACCAGTGGGATTTTGATGAAACGGAATTCCGTAAAAAACTGCGGCTGGGATTTTGTTCGCCACCTCTTTTAATTGATTGAGGTTTATTCCAGTCGATGTCAATTCAACTCCAATCAGATTATGCCCGTACCGTTCTGCATCGACCATTGTGCGATCATAAGTCGCTTCCTCAACAATAATATTGCTTCCACTCGGGAGTGACTTGAAAAAAAGTGAAATCACTTCCAAACCGCCATTGCCAACAATAACTCGCTCCGGATCAACGTGATGTGACTGGCCTATAAGATCTCGCAATGGCTTAAAGCCATTAAAATGGCCGTACTGAAGCACATCTGTTCCGTATCGATTTATCGCTTTTTCATAGCCCTCGGATGCAATTGGTATGAGGCGCGACAGGGCTTCTTCAGCAGGAATGCCCCGTAAGAAATTTATTGATTTTTTTTCGCTTGCTTTACCCACCGTACAATCCTCCCCTATTACCACCATTGTGAAAGGTACTTGAAAACTGACAAGATGCAAGATGTGAATAGCACAGCATTGGGTCTGGAACAAGGGAAAAGGGGTAAAACTAGAAAGGTATCAGGGCTAGACAAACCGGTGTCCAGCTTGCGACAGCTTCTGGACAGCCCTATCCACCTGTGCTTCCTTGACCAGCAGATAGTCGGTATCAAAGGTAGATATTGCCAAGATGCTGATTTCCTCTTGAGCCAAAGCTTCTGTCAGCGAGGCGAGGACCCCGACTAAGGCGAAATCTAGGGGCCCCTCTACCTTGATACTGCGGAAGTCTCTCTCACAATGAGTTCCTTCTGGTACCATCGCCTGGGGACATACAAGTGAGAGTTCTTCCTTGGTCCGGGTAACTGAGAAAAAGTCCCCTGCCAAAACCCAAGACGGAATACCTGCCTCAGGTTCCAGTCTACAAATGGCAAAGGTATCAGATAGCAACGACAGCGTGAGGTTGGTATGGTTCATGCCGTTCTCCATTTCTCAGGGGCAACTCTAATCCAGCGCTTAGTAAAGGGTAAACAGTTAACGGTAAATGGTTACTGTTTATCATTAACGGTTCACCCTTCAAAACATTAAATTGAAGGATGCGACATTAACGCCGACTGAAATCCTGGGGAATTATGCATTACTCGATCTTAATCAAAGTCACATCTCCTTCTCATATCTGAACTTTTCAAGAAGTTCACATCTTGGCAAGGTATATGGAGTTCCGCACTGGGAAGATCAACCACAAGATGTCGAGTTTTAGAGATAGAAACGTGCTCCCACCTCTGTGATATCCTGCCTAGTTGCATCCAATGTGAACCCATTTTGTAAGGAGGAAATGGAAGATTCATGTTTCCTTTATCTTTTTAAGTTGTGCTATAGTCCCGCTCAGGACGGTATGCTATGGCAGATGAGGCGACTACCATATCCATTTTGCGCACCAAGCTGCACCGGCCCCCGGTTCCCAGGGACCACGTACACCGGGCGCGGCTTTTGGAGCGGCTCGAGCAGCGCCGCTATCGGCCCCTAACCCTTGTATCGGCACCTGCCGGCTACGGCAAGAGCACGCTGGTGAGTTGCTGGTTGGAGAGGTACGAAATTCCTTTCGCCTGGTTGTCACTGGATGAGCACGACAACGACCTACATCAGTTCCTTGCTTATTTGGTGACTGCTATTCGCACCATGTTCTCCGATGCCGCCAGTAAGACCATGACCCTGATCAATGCCCCGAACCTGCCACCGATTCCAGTCTTAGCCAGTAGCCTGGCCAATGAACTGGACTTGATTGAGCAGAATTTTATCCTGGTGTTGGATGATATCCATCGCATTCAGGAGAAATCGGTCTACGACCTGGTCACCGAATTGCTGCACCACCCGCCGCGGCCCATGCACCTGGTAATAGTCGGCCGGCGTGATCCGCCCCTGCCCATGTCCAAGCTCCGTGGCAGTAGCCAAGTAACCGAAATCCGCACACCGGATTTGTCCTTTACCGCTGTGGAAACAGCGGAGTTTCTAAAGATAGCATTCGAGGAGCAGGTCGATGAATCGACGGCAGCCGCATTGGCAGGGAGGGCCGAAGGCTGGGTGACCGGTTTACGGTTGGCGGTTCTGGCCGTGCGAGGGCACCATGATGTAGTGCGCAAGTTGCTGGAACTGAAAGGAACCAGTGCCTATTTGATGGACTACCTGATCACAGAGGTTCTGGATGCCCAGTCACTGGGCATTCGTCGCTATCTTTTGAGTACCTCCATCCTGGATCGTTTTTGCGCCCCTTTGTGCGATGCCTTGTGCGGGCCGGACGCTGAGCCAGACGAGGGCGAGATCGATGGCGTTGAGTTCATTGCCAGGCTCCAAAAGGACAACCTATTCGAGATTGCCCTGGACACAGAAAACCGATGGTTTCGTTACCATCACCTATTTCAGCAGCTCCTTCAGCGGCAGCTGGAGCAGAGCTCAAAGCCTGAGGAGGTCGCGACTCTTCATGGCCGCGCCAGCGAATGGTTCGAGTCCCAGGGGTTGATCACAGAATCGATCGAGCATGCCCTGGAGGCCGGGGATCTCATACGTGCGGCCGAGATTGTTGAGAGGCACAGGCACCTCGCGATGGAAAAAGAAAAGTGGTTTGTGCTTAGGAGATGGCTCGATATTTTGCCACACCATATTATCCAGCAGCGGTCTGAACTGTTGCTTGCCGAAACGTGGGTATTATGCTTTGAGTTAAAGTTCGATATGATTGAATCGAATGTCGAAAAGATCGAGGCGCTGCTTGATGACGCTCCGTCGGACTCGAAGGCGCTGGCTGAAGTGGCTTTTTTCCGCTGCTATTTAGCCAACGCGCAAGGTGACGGGGCCGCTGGCGTTCAGTACGGC
>CAMYLW010000333.1 GCA_947259475.1 Thermodesulfobacteriota bacterium | reverse complement strand
GATGGGCTTTCTGGACATCCGTCGGGCTACCAGCATGAAAGATCAACCTTTCCGTTCAGGGCTCTGATCACCCAGGAAGGATGCCAAAGTGTTCCTTTCAACTGCCCCAACTCAAAAGCCTCGATACACGGAAACCGGGACGTAATGAAGTGAGGATATGAACTTGAGAATTCGGCAGGAAAGACTGGGGTCGCACTCAGCATAAAACTCAGTATAGACCCAATCCATGATTCCTTAGATTTCCGACACTAAAGTTAAAATAATATAGGATGAGTCAGGAGAAATTGCAAGAGAAAAAAGGTGCATACTCCCAGCGGCCCACCACGTTCCCTTTTCTTGACATTTGGCCTTCGCTTGCTATACTTAGCCCCGATTCATTAGCCCATTTGTATATTTTCCTGGCTAACCTAAAAAGGCGGGAGACTGCAGGTTTGAGTAAATGTAAATTTATCTTTGTAACGGGGGGGGTGCTCTCATCCCTGGGCAAAGGATTGGCATCTGCCGCAATAGGTGCCCTACTGGAAACTCGGGGTTTGCGGGTTACCCTACAGAAATTGGATCCGTACATAAACGTGGATCCGGGAACAATGAACCCCTTCCAACATGGCGAAGTGTATGTGACTGATGATGGGGCCGAGACCGATTTGGATCTTGGGCACTATGAGCGCTACACTTCTGCCAGAATGGGTAGGAAGAACAATTTTACCTCTGGCAGCATTTATTACTCAGTGATTACCAAGGAGCGCAGGGGAGACTACCTAGGTGGTACCGTTCAAGTAGTCCCACATATTACTGATGAAATCAAGAACTGCATTCACCAGGTGACCAATAGTGTGGATGTGGCCATCATCGAGATAGGCGGTACAGTGGGCGACATCGAGGGACTTCCTTTCCTTGAGGCTATTAGACAGTTCAAGTCAGATGTGGGCAAAGAGAATGTCATCTACATACACCTGACCCTGGTGCCTTACATTCGGGCAGCCGGGGAGGTCAAAACCAAACCGACCCAGCACAGTGTCAAAGAGTTAAGCAGCATCGGCATCCAGCCTGATATTTTACTGTGTCGAACGGAGGTGCCACTAAGCAAAGAGATCAAGGCCAAGATCGCACACTTCTGTAATGTGGAGACTGAGGCGGTAATTACAGCCCAGGATGTGGAGAGTATTTACGAGGTGCCTTTGAGATTTCATCAGGAAGGTTTGGATGACAAGATTATACAGTTCTTAAATATCTGGACCCGGTCACCGCGCCTTGAAGAGTGGGAAGAACTGATTAAGCGAGTCAAAAATCCCACCTTCGAAGTTATTATCGGTATTGTGGGCAAATACATCGATCTGCGAGAATCTTACAAGAGTCTTAACGAGGCATTGATCCATGGTGGAATTGCCAATGATTCCCAGGTAATTCTCTCTTTCATTGATTCTGAGGAGGTTGAAAAAGAGGGGGGCGAGGCCCTGCTTGCTGAGGTAGATGGCATTCTGGTGCCGGGTGGTTTTGGAGCCCGCGGTTTCGGAGGCAAGATCAAGGCAATCAGATACGCCAGGGAGAACCGGGTGCCCTTTTTCGGGATCTGCCTGGGAATGCAGATGGCTGTGGTGGAATTCTCCCGGAACGTCGCCGGTCTCACTGAAGCTCACAGCATGGAATATGACCCCAATACCAACGTCCCCGTTATCTATCTCATGCGTGAGTGGTACGATTATCAGAAGAAAGCCGTTCAACGACGCGATGAGGATTCCGAATTGGGTGGCACCATGCGCTTAGGAGCATATCCCTGCGTTTTGGACGAGAACTCAAATGGTTATGCTGCTTATGGCCAGCAGGAGATTTTTGAGCGCCACCGCCATCGTTATGAATTCAACAATGACTACCGCAAGATACTCGGCGATAAAGGGCTAAGATTTAGCGGACTATCCCCTGACAAACAACTGGTGGAGATCATTGAATTGGAGGACCATCCCTGGTTTCTCGGTTGTCAATTTCACCCCGAGTTCAAATCCCGACCAATGGACCCCCACCCCCTTTTCCGAGATTTCATTAAATATTCGTTGGAAAACGCTGTCCAAAAAGACAAAGCCAGCACAGCTTAGCCCCCTGTGGAGGCACTGAAAGGCTACTGATGCGATCCATCGACTTGGACCAATTTACCATTGGTGACGGCAACCTTTTTCTTATCGCTGGACCCTGTGTACTGGAAAGTGCAGATGCCACATTAGCCGTGGCTGCCGATCTCAGAAGGTTGGCTGATAGATGGAATCTCCCTCTGATCTTTAAGAGTTCTTATGACAAAGCGAACCGCACCTCTCACACTTCCTTCAGGGGACCCGGGTTAAAAGAGGGGTTGGAGATTCTCGCCAGGGTCCGGAGTGAATTCAATCTCCCCGTGCTCTCCGATATCCACTCGGTTGCAGAAGCACAAGAGGCAGCTGAGGTTCTCGACATCCTTCAGGTCCCAGCCTTTCTATGTCGTCAAACCGATCTGGTGCTGGCTGCAGCAGCCACCGGCAAGCCCGTCAATGTGAAAAAGGGTCAGTTCATGGCACCTTGGGATATGGTCAACGTAGTTGCCAAACTCCACTCCAAGGGAAATCAGCAGGTGCTACTTACCGAGCGCGGTGCCAGCTTTGGTTATAATAATCTGGTGGTAGATATGCGCTCGCTTCAGATTATGCAAGAGCATGGGCTGGTTGTTTTTGATGCCACCCACAGTGTTCAGCTTCCCGGAGGAGCCGGCGACTGTTCCGGGGGAGATCGGAGCTATGTGGGAACCTTGGCTCGGGCAGCGGTGGCTGCCGGCGTGGATGGCGTATTTCTGGAGGTGCATCCCGAGCCTGATCAGGCTCGGTGCGACGGCCCTAACTCCCTGCCGCTTGCGGCTATGGACGATCTCATTGATACCTTGCTTAGAATTCATCTTGCTGTAAAATCTTCGCAGAACGTTATTTAGTCACCTCGAGGTCGTGGGAGGGGGGTATCGAACAAGGTTTCCTCGCCTTCACCATTTCGCGCAGCTCGCGGCAACGCGCATACAGGGGGGCGGGTTCGCTCGTCGCGCTCTCGCCAGAGGCTACCGGAAGTTACAAGTGGCAGGTCGCGGCGACGGAAGAACGTCCGAGCATGACCGAGTTGCGCTCAAACGACTCGACGAGCACTACGAGGCCCCGAGCAAACGATTGGCGGAGGAGTTGGGG
>CAMYLW010000332.1 GCA_947259475.1 Thermodesulfobacteriota bacterium | reverse complement strand
GGCGTTGTTCCTGCCCCTGCGGGACAACAATCCCGTCGATCTGATATCGTTGTTCCACCTGAGCGAGACTCAGTTCCGCGACCGTTTCCTACTGACTAACACACTGGGTAAGGCTTTTGTCCGAATCTACTCCGCCTACTCACCACCTTTGGCTGTCTTCATAGCCGAGCATGAAACTATGCGTTTGATAGTACGCTGGAGCGTGCTGCCGCTAGTGGGGATAAGCTGGCTGGCTTTACAGATCGGATTGGTACTTGCAATGATCCTCATCTTACTCTCTTTTGCTGTCATAACTGGTGCACTACTGGTCCTCCATTCAAAATGGCGACTTCAGAGACGTAAGGTCTAGGGTAATGTGAAAACGTGTTTAAGAAGGGACGGGACTACCTCCCGCCCCTTTTTCTCTGAGATATTCAAGTGAGGCTAAAGAGGCTTAGATGTCGATTGCCTAACAGATCCTTTGATTTTCATATATCATACGTAACTGTCGAAAAAGGTCCCCGATCTGAACTTCAATCCATTCTAATTTCCTACCGGCAGAAGTGTGACATCGGATGAGTTTCCTCATAATTAATCAATTATAAGATATATATAATTATAGATATAGCAATTTATTTTCTCTTTACATCTAAAATAAGTTGTGCTATAAGTCATTAACATTTCTACTATAAATAGAATTTTAATTAAAAAGAGGTTGAATTAATTATGCCAAAGTTCAAACCATACGATTACAAACAGAAGGTAATGCCTCCTATTTATTTGGAAGATCAACTATCACCTGGAACTTTAGAGTTTGCCATCCATTATCTTGTTGAAACTCGCATGGATCTGTCTGTTTTTGATGAGAAGTATAAGAACGATGAAACTGGCCGTTTTGCCTACGATCCCAAGATTCTTTTGAAGATTGTCTTGTTTGCCTACTCAAGGGGGCTTATGGGATCGCGGAGGATCGAGCAAGCCTGTCGGGAGAACGTGACCTTCATGGCGCTCACTTGTGGACAGAAGCCTGACCACAGCACCATTGCTGCCTTTGTCTCCTCGATGAAGGGTGAGATTATACCTTTGTTTCGGGACGTGCTTTTGGTCTGCGAGGAGGAGGGTCTTTTAGGTGGGACTTTTTTTGCTCTGGATGGACTGAAGCTACCGTCCAATGCCTCGAAAGAGTGGAGCGGTACACACTGTAAATTGCAAAGGAAAAAGGAGAGGATTGAGGCCAAGGTAAAACGGCTTTTAAAGGAGCATGAGCGGGAGGACAAAGGAGACGATGAGCCACCTGGGCCGGGATCTTTTAGAGGTAGAGCGAGTCGAGAAAAACAAATCGAACGCTTGCAAAAGCGGGCCGAGCGTATTGAGAAGTGGTTGAGTGAAAATGACAAAAAGATTGGCAAAAATGGAAAAGAGATCACCAGCAACATAACCGATAACGACTCTGCCAAGATGATTACCTCTCACGGTTACATCCAGGGCTACAATGGCCAGGCCCTGGTTGATGACAAGCAGCAGGTGGTGGTCCATGGGGAGACCTTTGGAACTGTTTCAGATCATGAGCATGTAGCGCCTCTAATGGATGGTGCCAAGGAGAACATGGAAGCCATCGGCCACGATGAGGACTACTTTGCCGGAGCAATCTTTGTTGCGGACACCAACTATCACAGCCAGAGCAACATCGAGAAATGCCAAGAGATGGAGTTGGACGCCTATATCCCTGACAGATACTTTCGCAGAAGGGATCCCAGATATGCGACTCAAAAGCGCTACTGGCCCAAGAAGAAAAAGTTTCACTTAGAAGATTTTCACCATGATGAGGCCAAAGATCATTATGTTTGCCCCAATGGCAAAAGGCTCAAGGTTAAGCACAAGGAGCTCTACAGAGACGGCCTGGTTTACAGAGTATATATTGCTGAGAAGAAGGATTGTCAGCGTTGCACCCTGCGGCTTAAGTGTCTTAGTGGTAGAGGTGCGCAAAGGAAATACTTGTGGGTACCTATTGCAGTTCAGCTTACCAACCTTTCCAGAAAAATGGCCGGTAAGGTCGATACGGAGATGGGACGCAAGATATATCCTCGCAGAATAGCCATAGCAGAACCTGTATTTGCCAACATCCGGACACACAAGCGTTTGGATCGTTTTACTCTCAGGGGAAAGGTCAAAGTAAATATCCAATGGCTGCTCTATTGTATGGTTCATAATATAGGGAAAATCGCAAACTACGGCTTTACCTAGATTGGGCTCTAGGGTGGGTGGATCCCAGAAAAAGAAACCGAAAGCAAAAACAATAACCGACTAAAGGCACCAATAAAAAGCTCCACTGAGCAAAAGGACCATTTCAAACAGGATCGCCCTCCGCTCAAACGGCTTAATCGACAGTCTCTACTTTAATCTCCACTTTCCCTCTTGAGATCCATCTACCACATGTAGCCATTAACCTTTTAAAGCCCACTGACGGAGCTTGGGCTCCGCTGCCCGTTTAGCCGGTTTAGCCAGTAGTATTCAGCGCTCAGCCAGAAAATCTCCAATCTTCTCTATGCCTTCCTCAATGCCGCAATGCCTCTGCTCCATGCCAGCGTGGGAGCGGCTTTCCAGCCGCCATCTTATACGCTCTGCGCTATGCGTGCGAACCACGAGAGGGGTGGAGTTCCTTTCTTTCAGGCGGGCGCAGCCCGCCAGTGCCTGGTGCTTGCTGCCAAGTGCCTAGTTTCTCGGCGGCAAGCCGAGACCCGAGGTATTGGAGTTTTTTGTTTTTAATCTCCATGCTCTCTCTCCATGCTTTTTTCGCAACGGACTGCGGACCACCCCAGTGGAATGGACTTCGTATTCCACGGGGCAGGCGGACAACTGACAAAAAGCCTTCCTTAAGTATAATTTGTAAACAATGTCCCCCATTACTCCTCTTTTTTGGGACTAAAGGACATTACTTATTCGAAATGTTTCGGTTAGTCTCATGTGAAAGGGGGAAACAGATGCGGCGGATTCTGACAGACTTGTATGGTGTTGGTCGAGGTAAACAAAGCAAGAAACCCTTAAAGGAGTGGCTCGAGGACCAAATTAAGTCCACAGAGCAAGAAATTAGCGCCACCCGCGGTAAAGCGATTGGACAGAAACCACAGGGTCAGTACATCATTGAGAAGGCCGAAAGAAAACTTGAGCGGTTACGTAGAGAGCTAACGAAGCTAGAAAAGCGTTGAGATTCTATTGAG
>CAMYLW010000331.1 GCA_947259475.1 Thermodesulfobacteriota bacterium | reverse complement strand
ACATGGGCTAACTGCTAATGCTTCTGAAATCCCCCTAAATCCCCCTTTACAAAAGGGGGACTTTTGTTGTGTTCCCACCAAGTTCCCCCCTTTACTAAAGGGGGGTTAGGGGGGATTTTGTGCTGCCTACTGCCCCCTGTCGTCTGTCCTCTAACGCCATGCCCCATGCAATCCCTAAATTCCATAATCCCACATCTGTAATTCCGCAATCCGCAATTACTTAGTTGACAGTCCAGGGAAAACCAACTACAATTCTATGTCTGCAACTAAGCTATTTCATTACTAATTTCCTTCCTTTACCAGAGGAGATTATTTAAATGTTTGAAATTGGCATGCCAGAGCTTCTCCTTCTTCTGGCCATAGCACTCATCGTTGTCGGGCCTAAAAAACTCCCAGAGTTGGCAAAGGCCTTGGGCCGAGGTCTCGCTGAATTCAAAAAGGCCACCAACGAACTCAAGGAAAGCCTGGAAACGAATACCGAGTTTTCCGAGTTGAAGCAGAGCTTCGATGACATCCAGGAAACGGTGGTCGACGCAAGTATTCCTGCAGATCCAAACGACGAAGCCGAAACCGATGAAGTTGATACCCCCGACATCTCCTCAGATCAGGAGTATATAGACGATCTTAACGGAGCTGCCGTCAGCGGCGATGATATTGAAGATGAGGAGACCCCGCCGTCCCCAACTCAGGCCCCGGAGAAATCCTCCCATGGCGACAAATGACAATGATAGCGGCTCCAAGATGCCTTTTACCGGCCATCTGGAAGAGCTGCGCCACCGGCTAATCGTCTGTTTTGTAGCCGTTGGAGTCGGTTTTCTCATTTGCTATTTCTTCGCCAAACAGATATTTGAGATCTTAATGCGACCGCTCATTCAGGTGATGCCGCCTGGTGAAGGGTTGATTTTTACTGCCCTGCCTGAGGCCTTCATCACCTATCTGAAGGTTGCCCTGCTCGCCGGCATCGGCCTTGCCTCGCCGGTAATCATTTACCAGTTCTGGCGTTTCCTCGCCCCAGGCCTCTACCAACGAGAACAGCGGACCATGTTTCCCATCGTCCTGTTTTCCACGGTTTTTTTCCTCGGGGGCGCTCTCTTTGGTTACTTTGTCGTGTTTCCCTTCGGCTTCAAGTTCTTTATAGGTTTTTCCAGTGACAGTATCAGGGCTTTGCCCAGTATCCGTGAATATCTGAAGTTCGCCACCAAACTTCTTTTTGCCTTCGGTTTCATTTTCGAATTGCCGCTCTTCTCCTATTTTCTTGCCAGACTTGGGCTTGTCAATGCAGAGATGCTTCGAACCAAGCAAAAATATGCCATCCTCATAATCTTCATGGCTGCCGCCATACTGACGCCCCCAGACATAGTCACCCAGGTGATGATGGCCGGGCCCTTATTAATCCTTTACGAAATGAGTATCTGGATCGCCAAGATCTTTGGTAAGAAACCCCGGGACTTGGAAGAGGAAGAGGAAGCAGCGGCGTAATGGCATAGGGCATAGAGCATAGAGCATAGGGAAAAGGCGGAAAAGGGATCAGAGGGCACCTGGCAGCAGATCACGAGCGGACTGCTAAGAAACTCGGTCTTTTGAGTGCGAGCGCCAAATCCGTCATTCCGGAAGTCGTGAAACGACTATCCGGAATCCAGAAAAAACAATATCTTACTGGATACCGGATCTCGTCCGCCGTGGCAGACTCGTCCGGTATGACGCTTCGGGGCCTTTCCAGACTTGTTCTAAAACCGACTAGCCCGCCCCGCCTGTCCCGAGATTGCCTGCCCTGAGCTCGTCGAAGGAGTCGAAGGATGCCCTTTGTGCTTAGTGAATACAGCTTGACAAAACTTTCACATTTAGATATAGACCTTGACGTGTAGGGTTCTCCAGGCTCAACCTGACTGTTTAGGGCAGATTGGGCCTTTGGTTAAATGAAATAGTTGATTTTGGCAAACAGAGAGAAAGGGGGTGAAACACTACCATGGGTAAACGTCTCCTTACAGTTCTAGCGGTAATTGCGTTTTTGAGTGGGGTAGTTCTTTCAAGCCTGGGCGGAGCAGCCGATAAGCAAGAAGCGCCCGCCACGATCGAAATACAAGCTAAGCTTTGGTCGAAGCACACCAAGGGCCCGGTGCCCTTTGACCACAAGAAGCATTCAGATGAATACGGGGCCAAGTGTGACGACTGCCATCACGTGATCAAAGATGGCAAGAACACCTGGAAAGAGGGCGATAAGGTTCAGAAGTGCATGGAGTGCCATAATGAACCAACAATCAAAGGCGAAAAGAAGCTTTCCAAAGACAAGCAAAAGCTCAACCTGAAACTCGCCTATCACAACAATTGCCAGGGATGCCACAAAAAATTGAAGAAGAAAGACAGGAAGAAATACGGCAAGATCCCAACCACATGTATCAAGTGTCACACAAAGTCGAAGAAGAAGAAGTAACTGCAAGGTGGAGACGTTTCTGACCACACCCAGTCAGACGCTCCCTAGCCAAAATGACCATAAAAAAGCCGGAGGCCTATATTGGACTCCGGCTTTTATCTTTCATTCATGAAGTAGTAGGGCGGGTCTCTGTACCCGCCAAGAATATGGCTCTGTAAGAATTGCCTGTTTTATGGCCGGTACCGAGACCGGCCCTACAAGGACTTCCTTCTATTACTGCTAGACTTCCTCAACAGTGATGGCATCAAAATCACAGACCTCCACACAACTCTCACAACCCAAACACTCGTCTTCATTTACGGGTTCAGCCCTGCCTTCAATCAGTTGGTATACATCCACGGGACAGACGTCCGCGCATTCCCCATCGCCGGTACATTTGTCTTTGTCCACAGATACCTTCCACATGTCCTCATTCCCTCCCTATTGGTCGAATTTGTAACAACATTTCCCGACGATTTCTTCTTTCTAAATTTTAGGCATTTTAGCTCACTTTAGTACACTTTAGACACTTTTCTGACAGCTGAATGCTCAAAAAAACCGGAACCCCCTCTCAGGAACTCCGGCTTTTTGTCTTCAATAAGAATCCGAAAAACTTTTCGCGAGAATTGCTATACCTCTTCAACCGTAATAGCGTCAGCTTCGCAGACCTCCACGCAGCTTTCACAACCCAGGCACTCGTCGGCATTCACCGGGTCGGCCTTGCCATCAACCATTTCGAAAACATCCACTGGGCAAACGTCCACACATTCCTCGTCGCCATCGCACTTGTCCTTATCAACTTT
>CAMYLW010000330.1 GCA_947259475.1 Thermodesulfobacteriota bacterium | reverse complement strand
ATACCGCGGGATTGGATCCGAGGCGTACTTGAACAGTACGTCGCAGGGTCCGATATCCGAGGACGCCCGGAAGGACTGACCTATCCGCGGTCGCAGTCACGCCGGGGCGTGATGAAATATCCGGGCTAGAGACCCCACCATCTGATTCCAGACTTGGAGGGGGCGGCTAGGAGCCGCCCCCTTTCTTTTTGAGGGCGCAGCAACCTGAAAGGATTCTAACCACAGAGGGGACAGCGTCCGTCTCAGGAGCCCTGGAAGTGAAGTCAAGGGAAGCGAGAAACGCATCGGCAACGGACAACTGATCCGGTTTAGGCGGAACAAGGGGTGGTCCTGCCAGATTTGCCTTTGAGGAGACTGCTGATAACTGCTGATAATGGTATCATTTTGTGTTAGAATACATTAGATCTGTTACCGCACTTTTTCTAAACGGTGGTACGCTTGTCTACCGCGAAGGGGTGTGGGGACTGAATCAGGCAAGACAAACATAACACCATAGCAGTTTTTCAGCAAAAATCTCTCCTGTAACTTTTGCTGGGCAGTCTATGCAGAGATGGCTTAGAGGCTGGCGTCGGCCTCTGAGTCCGGGCTTTCCGGTCTGCTGGCAGTCGTATTTCTGGAAGGATGTAGGCAGTCATGTTTAATATTGGTGACCTAGCCGTGTATCCAGCTCACGGCGTTGGGGTGATTGAATCCATCGAGAGTAAATTAATCTCTGACCGCAAACAGGATTTTTATATCATGCGTATTCTGGACAACGGCATGATCATAATGATTCCTCTGGATAACGTGGATAGCGTGGGCTTGCGTCAAGTGATAGATGCCGATCAGGTGCCACATATATTCGCGATTCTCAAGGAAAGAGAGATCGTACCGGACAATCAGACCTGGAACCGGCGCTATCGTGAGTACATGGATAAGATCAAGACTGGCTCCGTGTTCGAATTGGCTGAGGTTTTGCGTGATCTCTTTATCCTTCGTGAGGACAAGGAACTCTCCTTTGGTGAGCGAAAAATGCTGGACACTGCCCGGAGCCTTCTGGTGAAAGAGATGTCCATAGCCCAAGATTTGGATGAGAGCCAAGTGGAAAAAGATATTCACGGTATTTTTGGTCATGAGCCCTGAAACCTGTGGACAGACCAGTCATGTCTGGGGCGAGAAGGAGGTGATTCCACGGGCCACACTCGTTTTTTGAGGCCTAAATGTTGCTTCACTTTTCCGGTCTGGCCCTTGAAGAAAAATCAATGATAGAAAGGAGGTGAGTACACTGTGAATACAGCCCAGACGATTCTCCGTCTGCTTCTGGTTGTGGCTTGTTCGGTAAGTGGATATCTGCTGGCCTCGCATCTGCCAATTACACACACCTTGGGTATTTGGATTAAGTGGGTAGGGGCACTCGCCGGATTCATTTTTGCACTTCTTGCATTATCCATAGAAAAAATCATAAAAAAAGCACCACTCAAGGTGATCTTTGGCGGTACCTTCGGTCTTTTTCTAGGACTGGTAATTGCCCAATTGCTGGGTTATGCCTTCAGCGGCCTGCAGAATAGCACCATCCGCATATCCATTTCGGTGATTTTGAGCTGTGTCTTTGGTTACATGGGCCTGGTTTTGGGGGGCAAGAAAGTGGAGGAATTCAAATGGCCGGGTTGGGGATTTTTTGCCAAAGGGTCGCAGAAGAAAGATGGCGGCAAGATTCTCGATACCAGTGTCATCATTGATGGGCGCGTTGCCGATATTTGTGAAACCGACTTTTTGGAAGGTCCACTGGTCATCCCCCAGTTTATTCTGCAGGAACTGCAACACATCGCCGATTCTGCCGACAGCCTTAAGCGCGCCAGAGGGCGAAGGGGCCTCGACATCCTCAATCGTATGCAAAAGGGTGATACTGTCGAGGTGAAAGTGGTGGACGACGACTATCCGGACATCAAAGAAGTGGACGCCAAGCTCATCGCCCTTGCCCGGGAGATGAATGCCAAGATTGTCACCAACGATTTCAATCTGAACAAGGTGGCGCAGCTCCAAGGGGTGCCTGTTCTCAACATCAATCAACTGGCCAATGCCCTCAAACCGATGGTTCTACCTGGCGAGGTGCTTCACCTGCAGATTATGCGGGAGGGCAAAGAGCAAGGGCAAGGCGTTGCCTACTTGGACGATGGCACCATGGTGGTGGTTGAGAATGCCAGCAGGCATCTTGGTGAGGAGGTGGAAGCCTCGGTAACCAGCATCCTCCAGACCACTGCTGGTCGCATGATTTTTACCACACTAAAAGAGGAACAAAGACAGCGCCGTCATTAGTTGCGCCGACCGTACGGCCATCTTTTCCGCCTAGGTAGACAAACGACGGCGGTGCGCTGAGCAACGAATCGACGCGGAGATACGGCGAACCGGCGAAAAGACTGTTGTTGCTGTAAGTCACATTTTTCGCCGTGCCGCCGCGTCACCCAGTCGCCGTTTCGACTGAAGGGGAGTGTGTCCGAATATAGGTTCGAAGTCTCTCAGCAAGATGCAGGCTCCAGGCTTGACGTGTTCTTGAGCCGCATGGACCTAGAACTTTCTCGCAATCAGATTCAGCGATTTATTGAGAACAACCTAATACTGGTTGGCGGTGAGCCACAAAAGCCGAGCTATCGCCTGAAATCTGGAGAACAGGTCTCCATATCTGTGCCTCCAACCCAGCCTTCTGAACTGACTCCTGAACCCCTCTCTCTGGACATAGTTTTTGAAGACGAGCATCTAATCGCCCTCAACAAACCGCCTGGCCTGGTAGTCCATCCCGCCAGCAGCCATCGTAAACCCACCCTCGTGCATGGCCTTCTCCATCACTGTGACCAGCTGGCAGACCTGGGGGGGCCGTTGAGACCAGGCATTGTACATAGGCTGGACAAGGATACCAGCGGAATTTTGGTGGTGGCGAAGAACAATCCCGCCTACCGCCATCTAAGCAGCCTATTTCAGGAGAGGCACGTCCACAAGGAGTACACTGCTCTGGTGTATGGTCGGCTGCACCAGTCCTCTGGCAAATTCACAGCTCCTATTCAGAGACATCCAAAAAATCGCAAGAAGATGGGAATCGTAGCCGGCGGCCGTGAGGCCTTCACCTCCTGGTGGCTAGAGGATGGGTTTGGAGACGTTTCTGTGGTGAAGGTGGTGGACGTTTCTGTGGTGAAGGTGGTGATCAAGACCGGCAGGACCCATCAGATCCGGGTACATTTTGCCCACGGTCATCATCCAGTGGTGGGAGATAGCACCTATGGCGGCAAAAAGAGGGTTCAATCTGTACAGAATCCCCTGGTGCGCGCTCGCCTTAGCAAGGTGAAGCGCCAAATGCTCCATGCCCGCAGGTTAGTTCTGGAGCACCCCGCCACCGGAAAAACCCTCGACCTTTCGGCACCGTTGCCGGAAGATATGAGTTCGCTTATCCAGTTTCTACAAGAGTACGGCGGGGAAGGACCAATTTAGATATTCGGATTTTGGATATAACCGGATCTAATATCCACGTGCTCACTCAGATAAGTAGAGAGCAATACGGAGAAATGAGGTCATAATCACATGCTAAAGGTGGGTTTGACCGGTGGAATCGGTTCTGGGAAGAGCACGGTGTCTGAAGCCTTTGCTCGGTTGGGGGCAAAGGTTCTCGATGCTGATGAAGTTGCCCGTGAGGTGGTGCTACCAGGGAAACCTGCTTGGACAAAGCTACGTCACACCTTTGGCTCGGAGTTCTTTCATCCTGACGGCAGGCTAAACCGGAGCAAGCTGCGGAGGCTGGTTTTTGCCGATCCTGAACAGCGGAGCCGGCTGAATGAAATCGTGCATCCAGAAGTAATGAGAGAAATAGATTTCAGATTTGAGCAACTGACATCTTCGGCTGAGCATGCAGTGGTGCTGGTTGATGTGCCTTTGTTAATTGAAGTGGGAGTGGCTCATCGATTTGACAAGGTGGTGGTAGTGTATGTTAACGAGAGTGTCCATGTCATGCGACTCATGCAGCGGGATGGACTATCCCGGGAGGAAGCGAGGCAAGCTCTGAGTGTTCAAATTGATCTTCGAGAAAAGGCGAAAAAGGCTGATTTCGTTATTGATAACAGTGGCACCCCGGGGGAGACTCAAGCCCAGGTGGAGAAAGTGTGGCAGGAGTTGCTTGAATTAGCACGCGCCAGAAAACCAGCAGAGGAGTGATAGCAACCGCGCGCCATAAAAACAGCCAGAAGATGCATTTCTGCACCCAGCGCGAGCTGTCAGTTGTCCGTCGTCCGTGGGATAAAACATGTCTTAACCTACAACGGACCACAGACCACTGACAACGGACTATTAGAGCTCCTGCAACATTTTAATATCTGCTTGTTGCCTTCGACCATTGATCCAGCGGCTAAAAGTCTGCTCTTTTTTTGCCTGAAGAAGTTGTTTGCTTAGGCTGTCTTTTTCCTTTTGGAATCCATTTTCCGAAGCCGGCTGGCTATCCTCCAACTGCAAGATGATAAACTTACCATCGACCTCATAAACCTCGGACGGCACAGGCTGTTCAGGCGTGAGAGAGAAGGCGGTTATGACCATGTCCCTCTGATTTCCAAATGGAGGCGCCGGTGAGATAGTGGTGAACAGGCCAGTTTTATTGATCTTCAGCTTGTTGCGACGGGCAACTTCGGCAAGATTTCCTTCCTGGCGAGCGGTTTCGAGCCACTCTTGTGCCTGCTTGCGGGCCAAAACCTCGCTCTGTTCTGTGATCCAGTCTTCTTGGACCCTTTCTTGAGCTTCTGCAAATTCCTCTAACCTGGAATCCTGGATTTCCACCAGTTGCGCTACCAGTTGATCATCACCGATGCTGAATGCAGGTGAGATTTCTTTTGGTCGCAGAGCAAAGATGATATCGTTTATCTCAGGATGGCGGCCCAACTGAGGAATGGGTTCTTCGGCGGCAAAGAAAGTGCTTTCTTTGACCTCCAAGCCCGCCTCAGCTGCGGCCTTCTGTAGATCATCCAGAGCGCGGCTTAGATCGATGAATGAATCGGCCCGCTGCAGGGCGATTTCACGACTGCGTTCCTCTTTCAGACTCTGGCGCACGCTCTCTTTAACTGCAACCAGGGGCTTGACCGCTTCTTCCTTAATGTCCTCCACCTTGATGATGTGTACGCCAGTGGAATCATCTGAATATTTCCGGGCCAGTTCGGCGAAATTATCCCCCTTGCGGGCCAGGTCCAACACCTTTTTTGCTCTGTCCAGAATTTCTTGAATTTCAGCGGTTTTTGCTTTTTCGGAAATGCGAAAAAGGATATGGCGGGCGTGTACCTTTTTTGGTTCCAGGTAATCGTCCTGGTGCAGTTGGTAGAACTCTTCTATTTCCTGGTCGGTAACCTCCACTTCAGCCAAGTAATCCTGCGGCACAAACCGTACATAGAGGATGTTGCGCTTGTCAGCAAGTCGGTAGTTTTCACGATGTTTATCAAAATAATCCCTGACCGCCTCCTCATCCACTTTCACCTGGTTTTTGAAATCCTGAGGATCTATCTGCACGTACGCCAGATTTACCCTGTCCCGGGTATGATGGAAAAAGGAGAGCATTTCTGACTCCAAAACCTTGGTACCCCGGGTAATGAACTGCTCCACTTTATTAATCAGGAGGTCCTCACGTTGATTGGCCTCAAAATCTTGAGGAGTGAGCTTATTGGAACGCAAGATTTGCTGGTAACGCAGGGAATCAAACTGGCCGTTGGTCTGGAAGGCTGGATAGGAGACTATGGCGTTTTGAAGTTCTTCCCGGGAAACATCAAACTCTAGCATTCCGGCCTCTGCCAAAATCAGTCTGCGGTTGATCAGCCGGTCCAGTGCTTGTCCTTTCAGGTTCAAAGTTTCCACTAACTCAGAGGAAAACTGCCTGCCGAATTGGCGGCGCATCTGCTCCACCAGATTGCTGTACATACTCTGATATTCACGAAGGCCAATATAGGAACCATTTACCACGGCAACGCGACTGGCTTTCTTCTCAGTGTAGGAGTAACCGCCCCAAAAAATGAAAACAATGACGATGGCGAAACATGCCACCTTGATCAACCACGATGTGGCATGTTTACGCATAGTCCCAAGCATGTTCTAACCTCGCAATCTATTACCCTAATTGAGTCAAAACTCAATTAGGTGTTATCCGTTATTTGTTAATTGTTATAGGTGCTAGGACAAAGATAGTCAGAAATATGTTTCAGTATTTATAGATATACGTCATGGCGGTTGCTGTTCTTAGCATTAACGAATAACGTATAATTAATAACAGATAACTTCCAGTGGGAACTTGTGGC
>CAMYLW010000329.1:6620-7686 GCA_947259475.1 Thermodesulfobacteriota bacterium | reverse complement strand
TGTTCCATGGACAACGGGTATTTACCGGCCATCATCTCTTTGTCCATTCCGCCATGGCTGGTAAAGGTGCCGGCATCCGCTTCACCCCACGCACTGAACCAATCCCAGGCAACCTCCCCTCCAGGCAACCCCAAGGTGTTCAAAGGAGAGGTAGCTACAAAATCGGCTATTTCCCGCATCAGCCATTCAGCTGAACTCTCTTCAGACTCTCTGGTAACCATACTGAGCCTTGCTCAATCATGAATGAACAGTTTCGGGCAACTATACAGCAGCCTGAGAAACTCGACAACAGCGATATAGGGTCAAATCTATTGTTTTTGAAGTCTATCCCCTCCTTTCGACACCACCATTGACAAATCAACAGATGGTCGATATAGGTGCCAGATTGATCAACCACTTTTCTGGTGCAGGAGGACACTTGTGGACACAGAATCGAACCTGATTGAGGGTAATTATGAAGATTTGAAAGAGTTATTTAAAAAGTACGGTTACCAGGATTTCAAATTCATCGATCCTAAAAAAATAGTAGTCTCCCAATGGGTGCGGATGAAATGCATGTACGGCTGTGGGGAATACGGTCAAAACGCTTCCTGCCCCCCGAACGTGCCTTCAGTTTCTGAATGCGAGAGATTCTTCCGCGAATACAGTGTCGCGGTCATCTTTCATTTCGATAAAAAGGTGGACCAACCCGAAGACCGCCACGCCTGGTCCAGCAAGGTCAACACCAAACTTGTCAAGTTGGAACGCGAGGTTTTCATGACTGGTTACGAGAGAGCTTTTCTCTTGTACATGGACAGCTGCTGCATATGTGCAGAGTGCTCGAAGGAAAGAGAAAATTGCAAGGAGCCAAGACTGGCCCGCCCCTCTCCTGAGGCAATGGCTATGGACGTCTTCACTACCGTAAGACAGTTTGGCTTTCCCATCGAAGTCCGTACGGATTATTCGCAGAAAATGGACCGTTACGCTTTTCTGATGATCGAATAGCCATTCATGCTAATTGATATGAGGAGTGCGGTCACCTGAGGAGCGGTTCTAACTCTCGGAATTCAGAGAAGGATAATCGGTG
>CAMYLW010000329.1:0-6459 GCA_947259475.1 Thermodesulfobacteriota bacterium | reverse complement strand
ACGTGTAAATAGGCAAGAGGGAAACGATTGAGCCCTTCAGCAACATGACTAAAAATCGCCTCCGAATTGGAATCGTAGATGTCGTTGAAAGGATTTCCGGGGGAGATGTGAACTCCAACGCGGCCCTGCCCTAAAACATTGACCACCTCTTTGGTTACTTCAAATAAAAAGCGGGCGCGATTTTCGATGGTGCTACCGTACTGGTCCGTCCTCTGGTTGGTGCCATCGCGGAGAAACTGGTCCAGCAGGTACCCATTGGCCCCATGTATTTCAACCCCATCGAAGTTAGCCGCGAGAGCGTTTTCCGCTCCCTGCCTGAACTGATCAACAATCCCGAAAATCTCTTCTGTTTCCAGGGCTCGTGGGGTTACAAATGGGCTTGGGCCCTCGTAGGTCATCGCCTCACCTTCTGGCTTGATGGCTGAGGGAGCAACAGGCTGGGCGCCCTCCGGCTGCAATGATGGATGCGAAATCCGTCCACAGTGAAACAACTGGAGAAATATCAACCCTCCACGTGAATGAACCAGATCGGTCACCATCCATTCGGTTTTCGAGTTCGTATGGACCCAGTTTGTAAGATGTAAAAAGCTTCATATCCAACTCCTAGTGAGGATCCCATTAGTTCTCGCAGGGTTGACTTGAGCGAAGGTCATAGTAGTTCCTGCCTAAAAATTCCCCCAAGGAGGCTGTCCGACAACCTTATAATTCCCTCCCCCTTGACGGGGGAGGGGAAAGGGGTGGTCGGACTGCCTTAAAATGGGGATTAATGTCTCGGCTCTGCGGTTTACCAAACCATACAGAGATTACCAGTTAACCAGCAAAACTCAACTAGATTAGCGACCAACCCGGTGGGGTTGTTGAGTCTAATCATCACTCGGTGTCTGTCCTTTTTGTCGTTTTCGCATTGACTTGCCGTCGCTCCAGGCACGACCAATGGAGTCACCCACTGACCAATACCTGTTGTCTGGCATAGTGAGCAAGAATGGTTTTACCTTTTTAATGTCGGGCGCACCGTTGGTGAGGAATTGCTCTTCACAATAACTACCCACAATCTCACCGATGAAAAAAGAGTTGGTTGGTAATTCCACGGTTTTTGAAAGCTTACACTCTATGGTTAGCGGGCATTCGCTGATCATCGGTGCACCTTTCAGTTCGCCGTAGAATATCTCGAAAAGCTTGGACTTGTCGACACGCTTCCCGGAAACCAAGCCAACGTAATCAGTGACCTCCACCATATCAACAGAGGGGAAGTTCACGCTGAACTCACCTGTTTCTACGATAGCGGCGTGGGAAGCATGGCCCTGGTTTACGGCCACCCCGAGCATGGGTGGCTTGAAGTTGACTCTTGTCAGCCATCCCAGGGTCATAAAATTCAGTCGGCCTTGAAAATGAGAGCCAAGGATGGTGGTTGCCATGGGTAGAACACATGTTTGATCACCTATGTGCACCTTCGCCATTGAAAATCCTTTCTTTTTGCAGGTGGTCGTGCTGCTCTTCTTTCCAGATTTTCAGAAACTCTATTTTATCTTTGGAAAGCACTGTCCTTCGTTCTGGCATTACCTCTTCCCCTGGTAAGTTTTTCCCGCTGGATTAACTCTTCTAACTATAAGTATGCAGCCTCATGGGGGCAATGCGAAAAATAGGAGAGTGAATTGCATTTTCCCATTGAATTCGCTAAAATAACTTTAACCTTTGGAAAACATAATAAAAAGTGTAAAGAGAGGGATCAATGCAATTTCTCGGCACCGACAAGTATTACCTCAATCCCGAACTAAAAGAGATCGTCAACATCTCGACTGCCATGGAAAAACCCTTGCTGGTCACCGGGGAGGCCGGAACCGGCAAGACCCAGTTGGCCTTCGAGATTGCCCGGGCCCTGGACTTGACTCTGGAAGAGGCTCGCTGCAAATCCACCTTCAAAGGCGAGGAGCTTTGCTACGTTTATGACACAGTCTTGCGCCTCAACGACTCGCGTTTCGGCACCGAGGAGAGCGGTCGGGATGTAAACGACATTTGGGATTACCTGGGCTTCGGCCCTATCGGCCGCGCTTTTCTGGCAGAGGATCGACGCGTCCTTCTGCTGGACGAGATCGACAAGACTGATTCGGACACCCAGGACAATCTGCTGGACGTGCTGGAAGACGCCTCCTTTATCATCCGCGAGATAAACCACAAGGTGAAGGCCAACCATATGCCCATAACCATAATCACCAGCAACGCCAAAAGGGAGCTTTCAGATCCTTTCCTCCGCCGCTGTTACTGCCACCATATTCCCTTTCCCTCAATGGAAGAGATGACCGAGATTATCCGGTTGCACTACCCTGAGATTTCTGCTCCCCTTATGGATTCAGCCCTGGCCATCTTCTATCATTTGCGGCAGCAAGGTTTCGAGAAGCCGCCTGCTACCGCAGAACTGTTGGATTGGCTCGGTGCCCTACAGCTAGATGGTGCGAAACCGCCAATCACCCCTGACAAAATTCCTTTGCTCGGAACTCTCCTCAAGCGTACTCAAGACTTGCTGCAACACAAGGGCGTAGAGCGAAAAAACCTTTAGCGAGCACAAGAACGACAATCATGTTCCTTCCTTTCTTTTACCAACTGCGTGAGCAGGGTGTCCCCATCAGCCTCCGCCATGTGCTGGAATTCTACCAGGCCATGGAGAAGGGGCTTGCTCCTGACCTGGATCGACTCTTCATTCTTATGCGACTAATTTTTGTTAAGAAAGTTGAGCACTTCGATGGTTTCGAGCAGGCATTCGCAGCTTATTTCCTTGGGGCTGAGGGTGCGGAAATCCCAAAGTTCTCTCAGCAGGCCTGGGATGATAAAGCTTTTCGTCGCTGGCTAGAAGAAGAGATGGCCCAAGGCTCATTGCCGGATGACGCATTGGAGCGGCTGTCGTTGCCTGAACTGCTCCAACGTTTCTGGGATGTGGTCATGGAGCAGAGAGGGAAACATCAAGGTGGTCATACCTGGGTTGGTACCGGTGGCACCTCAGCCTTCGGTCATTCCGGTGCTGATCGCGAAGGGATCAGGGTACACGGCGACTCACTGCATGGCTCTGCCCTCAAGGTCATAGAGAGCCGCCGCTATGTCGATTATGCCACCAGCGCCACCCTTCGGGCCGAAAATCTCCGCCAGGTCCTCGCCGCCCTGAAGCACATGGCACCTGCAGGCCCCCTAACCGAACTGGATGTGGATGAGACCATTGATCGCTCCTGCAGAAACGGCGGGGAAATCGAACTGGTCTTTAAAAGAGAACTGCGAGATCGTATCCAGGTTATCGTGCTGCTGGACAATGGCGGGGCTTCCATGCGACCTTATTTAGATCTGGTCAAACTGGTTTTCGGTCTCATGCGCGATCACTTCAAGGATTTAGATTATTATTATTTCCACAACTGCGTCTACGGCTGTGTCTATAGCGACCCGAAGCGGCTTACCCCCTATCTTATACACCACCTGGTTCGACGTGACCCGGAAACCAGGGTAATCATTATAGGCGACGCCAACATGGCTCCGGCCGAGCTCATGCTTTCCAATGGCGCCATGGACTATTTTTCCAAAATTAGAGTGCCAGGGCGAGATTGGCTGTTGCAGATCCGCAATCACTTCACCCACAGTGTCTGGCTCAACCCTATCCCCCGATCAAGGTGGCTCCGTGAAAGCCAGACCATTGACCAGATTGGCGAAATATTTCCCATGGAAGACCTCACCCTGGCAGGCATCAGGCGGGGGCCAAGTCGGCGAGATCTTTCCCATGGAAGACCTCACCCTGGCAGGTATAAGGCGGGGAGTTGAGTGGCTCAATTCCGGCGCGCCACCGAAGAGAGCAAGCAGGCAGGTGGCAATGGGCAGCTAGCAGAAAATACTAGGCACTAGGGACTAGACACTAGGAACCGAACAAAACAAAACGACGCGGGGACGCGGAGACACGGCGAGACGGAGACATTTCGGATTGCGGAATTCGGATTGCGGAAGGCCTAGAGCGTAGAGCACGAAGCATGGGGTAGGACATTAGTCATATGCCTGTGGCGTCATTAGGTCACTACGCTTCGCTGTCATTTGTTGTAATAGGTAGAAGGCGGAATTGGGGGATTGAGGAACTGAGAAATTGTAGATTGAAGCTTTCTGAGGACTAGACAAGGGAAACCTACCATGAGAATCGCCATTGTCGGTACCGGTATTTCAGGAATGGTTGCTGCCTACCTCCTCTGCCAAAACCACGATCTCGTGGTATTCGAGGCCAACGACTATATCGGCGGTCACACTAACACCATCGATGTGGAGCTCAATGGTGCAAATTACCCTGTGGACACTGGTTTCATCGTTTTTAACGAGGACACCTATCCCAACTTCGTAAAGCTGATGAAGCAGCTGGGCGTGGCCTGGCAGCCCTCTAACATGGGCTTCAGCGTCCAGAGTGAAAAAACAGACCTGGAGTACTGCCCCAGCACCCTGAACTCTCTCTTCGCCCAGAGGCGCAACCTACTACGGCCTTCTTTTTATCGCATGCTTGTGGACGCATTTCGCTTTCGCCGTGAGGCTCAAGAGATTCTGCGGGCCAATGACGATAAAACCACTCTCGGAGCTTATCTGGAGGGAAAAGGGTACTCCCAGACTTTTATCCATCATTTCATCATCCCCATGGGGGAGGCGATCTGGTCGACCGACCCAAAGCAATTCTACGAGTTTCCGGCCCATTACTTTGTTCAGTTTTTCAACAACCACGGTTTTCTCAAGGTGAGAGACCAGCCTCAGTGGCAGGTAATCAAAGGTGGTTCAAGGACCTACGTAGAACCTCTTACCCGGTTTTATAAAGACAAAGTGCGACTCAGTTGCCCGGTGGAGTCCATTGAGCGACACGCTGATCACGTAGAGCTGAGGCCGCGGCATGGTGAAGTGGAGAGATTTGATCAAGTTGTAATAGCAGCGCACAGCGATCAGGCCCTGGCCATGCTGGCCGATCCCTCCGATGCGGAGCGGGAGCTATTGGCGGCGATCCCATATCAGGATAATCTGGCTATTTTGCATACCGACTCATCCGTCCTCCCTAAGAGAAGAGGTGCCTGGGCAAGCTGGAACTACCATATTCCCCGGGTGGACTTGGGAAGGGTAGCTGTGACCTATTACATGAACATGCTCCAAAGCCTCACCCCACCGACTGATTTCTGCCTTACCCTCAATCGGGCTGAGATTATTGATCAAACCAAGATCATCAAAGAGTTCAACTACCACCACCCGGTCTATACTCCCCGGGGACCCATGGCCCAGGAGCGTCGCCAGGAGATAAACGGTGTCAATCGCACCTATTTCTGCGGTGCCTACTGGGGCTATGGTTTCCATGAGGACGGGGTAAACAGCGCTCTGGCTGTGTGTGAGCATTTCGGGAAATCCCTGTGAACCCTAATAGCTGCATCTACGAGGGGAACGTTCGCCACCGTCGCTTCCGTCCGGTGGAGAACTCCTTTCGCTATCGTATTTTCTTTATGTTTCTCGACCTGGAGGAACTGCCGGAACTGTTCCACGGGAATATTCTTTGGTCGCACAATCGGATTAATCTCGCTTATCTGCGTCGTCGGGATCACCTGGGCGATCCCAGAGTTCCACTCCAGCAAGCTGTCCGTGATCTTGTGGAAGATCGATTGCAAAAACGCCCCACTGGACCCATTCGCATGCTCACTCATTTGCGCTACTTCGGCTATTGCTTCAATCCGGTCAGTATCTATTACTGCTACGATGCATCCGATGAGCAGGTGGAGACCATAGTGGCTGAAATTCACAACACCCCTTGGGGTGAAGAATATTGTTACGTCCTGAGTGAAGAACTAAATGAGCATCCTGCGAGGGGGTGGAAGCGTTATCAGTTTGGTAAAGATTTTCACATCTCCCCTTTCATGGATATGGACATCTGGTACGATTGGAGGTTTAAAGAGCCCGGCAAATCATTGAGTGTGCACATGACTAACATTGAAGAGGAAAGGAAACTCTTCGATGCCACTCTGACCCTGAACCGAAGGGAAATCAGTAGCCGTGACTTGAACCGGGTCTTATTGGCCTATCCCTTAATGACCCTCAAGGTAACCACTATGATACATCTTCAGGCCCTTAGGCTGTGGTCCAAGGGGGCGGTTTTTTATGTCCATCCAGACAAAAGAGAGTAGATCATGACGCACTCCATTGTTCCAGCGGAAGCTTCTGCTATTGAGCAGACGAAACCAAGCCGGTTTGATCAGCTTGCCAAGAAATTACTTTTTAGGCTCCTCCGTGGTCTGCACCGGGGAGAACTCACTATCATCGACGGCTCTGCCCGTCTTATCTTCGGCGAAAAAAGCGACCCGTTTCCCCTGGAAGCCACAATCACGGTTCACCATCCCCGCTTCTATAGCTCCATAGTATTCGGGGGCAGTGTCGGCGGTAGCGAAGCTTTCATGGCAGGCCAGTGGTCAACCGATGACTTGACCA
>CAMYLW010000328.1 GCA_947259475.1 Thermodesulfobacteriota bacterium | reverse complement strand
CCTCTGGTTAAATGAAAAACGGACGACCGTGGTGTATAAAGCAGTTAGCCAACAAACAAAATACACCACAAAGGAGGTCGTCCAATGAAAAAGGTAGCATATTTGGCCATGGATGTACATGCCGGTCACTGTGTCCTCGGCCACATGGATTTTGACGGGACTTTCATTGGGAACAGAAGATTTCCCACATCTGAGCAACACATTATCGAGGCCCTCAAGGCTATTAAAGCAAAAGAGAAGTATCTGGCACTGGAGGAAAGCAATCTTGCCTACTGGGCTGCCCAGGTGGCCAGGCCTTATGTAACGGATGTCATCTCCTCTGATCCCAAGGAGAACGCCTTGATCTACCGCAGTCCCAATAAGAGAGATAAGGTTGATACCCATAAGTTGTGCCGTCTTCTTAGACTGGGGGAGTTGAAGCGGGTTTATCATCCTGAAAATGATGAGCGCGCCATATTTAAAGCGGCGGTTCAGCACTATATAGATCTTCGTGATCAGCAGGTGGTATTGAAAAACAAGATTAAAGCTATGTACCGTCATTGGGGTGTCATTGATGTAGCAGGCCAAGCCGTCTATGGCACTACCCGTGATGATTATCTGAAAAGGGTGAAGCATCTTCATATTCGTAATCAACTTCATCGTCTCTATTGCCTGATGGATAAAACCGAGTCCATGCAAAAAAAAGCCCTTAAGGCAATGAAGCAACTTGGGCGTAAATATCCCGAGATCAAACAGTTCGAAAAGATGCCTGGCATAGGGGAGATTCTTTCCCATACTTTTGATGCTTTCATTCAAACTCCCCACCGCTTTGCAGATAAGCGCAAGCTCTGGCGGTATTGCCGCTTAGGGATCACAGATCGCTCCAGCGATGGCAAACCGCTGGGATTTAAGCGGCTGGACAGATCCGGTGTTTCAGAACTTAAAGCCTTAAGCTATCGAGCATGGCTTTGTGCCCTAGGAAGCGATAATGAAGTTAGGCGATTTTACTCACGTTCCTTGCGGCGGACTCATAGCCATGTCCATGCCAGGCTTAATACCCAGCGAAAGATCATTGCCGTCATGTACGGCATGTGGAAAAGAGGAGAAGCCTATAGGCCTCAACTGTTCCTGGATTCGCCACCAATGAGCGTTGTCTAAATGAGACAGCACCACTAACTGGACTGAAGTGCGCAGGCCAGTCGGGCGGATCCAGGTTGCCGGGTGAGTCTCGAACAATAGACGTCTAGCCACCCCCGATGCCTCGGGGCGACAGGCTCGTCCTCTGGATAGGCCCCCGGCCTTTATACCCAATGTGACCCTAGTCATTTTCCTCTAAGGAAAAACAGACTCATATATGTGAATGGAAAGAACAAGGCCCGCACTGTCATGTTGATCCGGTCACCCGATTGACTATGCACACTTCATAAGTTCAGTAATGGTGTACTCTCACACAGTCAACCAGGCTCACGGTCGTCCTGTGAAGTCAAAAACTCGATTCCACGGGAATGGATAAGTTTTTCTTTACTTCACTTTTCATATGTGTCGTCTGTCCTCTGTCGTCTAATCTCCGTCTCGCCGTCTCGCACATTGCTTTACCCTATGCTCCATGCTCTCTGCTCTATGCCAAAACGCTCTCAGCGTTTTACTACCATTGCCACGGACTCTCCTCCTCCCAGGCAAAGGGAGGCTAGTCCTGTCTTTTTGTCTTGTTTGATCATTTCATGAAGCAGGGTGACAAGTACTCGGCAACCGCTCGCACCAATGGGGTGTCCGAGGGCGACACTACCACCGTTTACGTTTACCTTGGCCGGATCCAACTGCAGCTCCTTCAGAACCGCCACAGTGGAGCCGCTGAAGGCTTCATTGAGTTCGAAGAGATCCACATCTTCCTGGCTGATACCTTCTTTGTTAAGACACTTTGGAATCCCCAGGATGGGGGCAACAAGCAGGTACTTGGCATCGATCCCCGCTGAGGCTTGGGAGCCAATGGTCGCCAAGATTTGACAGCCCATGACTTCTGCCTTTTCTCTTGCCATCACCACTACGGCGGCAGCGCCGTCGCTGATAATTGAAGCGTTGCCCGGGGTGGTGACTCCACCTTCCTTGAAAACTGGTTTCAACTGGGCAAGACTCTCGTAGGAAGTCTCCCTGGGGCATTCGTCCTGGCTGAACAGGATGGGATCTCCCTTCCTTTGCGGGATGGAAACAGCCACGATTTCGTCTTGAAATCTACCAGCCTCAATCGCCATCAGGGCACGTCGGTAAGATTCTGCTGCGTATCGGTCTTGATCCTCCCGGCTGGCATTATATTTTTCCGAACAGAGTTCATTGGACATACCCATGTGGAAATCATTGACGATGTCCCACAAACCATCATGTAACATGTGGTCATGAAGGGTAGCATTGCCCAGGCGGTAACCAAAACGCGCCTTTTCAAGATAATATGGCGCCTGGCTCATACTCTCCATGCCCCCGGCAACCGCCACGTCAGCATCACCTATTTGGATGGCTTGAGCTGCCAGCATCACAGCTTTCAGACCGGAACCACAAACCTTATTGATGGAGAGACTCTCCGCTTCCCAGGGTAAACTGGCCTTAATCGCGGCCTGTCGTGCCGGATTCTGGCCATAGCCGCAGGGAAGGACAATCCCCATGTTTACCTCATTGACATCTTCTTTGGCGATGCCGGCTCGCTTTATTGCCTCCTCGATCACGAGTGCACCCAGTTGGGTTGCACCAAAAGCACTTAAAGTACCATTGAAGTTGCCTATGGGAGTGCGCACAGCGCTCACGATGACCGCTTCTCTCATATTAATCTCCCCTTTCAATTCTTCACTGATATTACTTGCATTGTCATTAAGTCATTTAGGCTGCGCCCGTCATTTAGTCATTAGGTTGTAAAGTGTAGGAAGCAATTAATAAAGTAAAAAAGTAGACAATGAATGACAGCGAAGCGTAATGACCTAATGACCTGATGACGCCATGCGCTCTGAATTAGAGCAGAGCGCATGGCCGAGCGAGCGCTCAGTCAGGACAAATTGATAGCACGCTATGAGAATACTGTCAAGATTTTTGCCGACGTAGATGAGTGAAAAGCGCTGCAATCTCTCAATTCCCTAATTCCCTAATCTCCAAATATGTTTTATAGTTAAATGTTCTAAATATATCAATACTGGTATTCTACCAAAAAGAGCAAATCATAAAAGGAGTCTCTAAGAATGAAGCATAGGACTATTACTATCTTGCTTACACTGGTTTT
>CAMYLW010000327.1 GCA_947259475.1 Thermodesulfobacteriota bacterium | reverse complement strand
CGCGTCATATGGCTGCGCCGTCATTGGGTCACTACGCTTCGCTGTCATTTGTTGTAAGAGGTAGGGCAGATTTGTGATTGGAGATGATACATGGGCAATGTGAAATGAGCAATGCCAGATGCGAAATGAGCAATGGCCAACGGCAACTGGCCTGATGATTGCAAATACTTAGCCCAGATAATTCATGAGTCGTTTACGCCCTTGTGAATTATCCGGGCTAAGTATTTAACATCAAAAAATATTTAGTGTTTGATACAGCGCCTCATCTTCGCGGAGTGCAACACTGGACAGTTACAGGGAAAGTTGCTATAGGTTAGCTGGTTAAGGAACACAAGTTTTTGCAGCCATGTCCCTCGGCCATTTTTTTTGGCCGTCCGGGCTAACAAAGTCGACATTTAATAACCCTGGAGAAGCAGTGGAAAGTAACTCAAAAACTCCTGCCGTTCCGACCCCAACACCCCGAGAACTTTTGTTTGGAACTGAGCCCAAGAAACGATTGGGCCAGTGGCTGGCTACTGGAATTTGCGGCAACGACATCACCTCCTCCTGCCTCTACGTCTCTGCCATCGCAGCTGTATATGCCGGCGTCCTTGCTCCTGTGGTCCTCCTCATGGTCGTCGCCGTCCTTTACCTCTATAAAAAGGTCTATACCGAGGTAGTGGGAGCACTACCCTTGAATGGGGGCACTTATAATGCCCTGCTCAACAGTACCTCGAAATTCGCCGCCGCCCTGGCAGCCTGCATGACCATCCTTTCTTACGTAGCCACTGCAGTAATCTCTTCCAAAACAGCTGCCGAATATCTTCACACCATCTTCCCGTCTTTTGGTGTCATGGAAGGTACCATTCTCATACTTGGCATCTTCGCCACCCTGGCCATCATCGGTATCACCGAATCCGCCGTGGTTGCTTTGACCATCTTTATCATTCATATGTCAACACTCGCTGTCTTTTGCGTACTGGGCTTCATCAAGCTACCCTCTGACTTTCACATCCTCAAGGCTAACCTTAGTACCCTGCCTGTGGGCAAAGATCTGCTCATTGCCATCTCTTTAGGATTTTCAGCAGCTCTGTTGGGCATAAGCGGTTTCGAGAGCTCGGCCAACTTTGTTGAGGAGCAAGATGTAGGCGTCTTTCGCAAGACCCTGCGTAACATGCTTATAGCCGTGGCCATATTTAACCCACTTGTTTCCATCCTTTCTCTTAACCTTCTACCTTTAGCCGAGATTGTCGGGCACAAGGACTATTTACTGTCCGAAATGGCCCACCTGATGGCAGGGCAAACATTCAAGGTAATTATCGTCCTCGATGCCACTCTGGTGCTTTCAGGTGCGGTGCTGACAAGTTATGTGGGAGTAACCGGGCTTGTACATAGGATGGCATTGGATCAAGTTCTGCCCCAGTTTTTCTTGAAAAAAAGCCGCAGAAACACGAGCCACCGTATCATTATCACTTTCTTTCTGCTCTGCTCTTCTATCCTTTTAGTTACTAAGGGAAGCTTGCTCTCCCTGGCCGGGGTCTACACCATCTCTTTTCTGGGTGTCATGACCCTTTTTGGTTTAGGCAATATCCTTCTGAAGACGCGACGTAAAGAACTGAAGCGAACCTATCGTGCGGGGTGGGTAACCATAATCATTGCCATCTTAGCCACTAGTGTGGGCATGGTAGGTAACGTTATTATTGATCATTATAATCTGCTCTACTTCATGCAATATTTCATCCCCACGGTGCTCGTGGTTGTCCTCATGTATATGCGCATGCCGATCTATAAAACCGTCTTGCAGGTACTAAATAATCTTATGGGCAGGTTCTTGGTCTGGCGCACGATAGTGATAGACAGGATAACCTCGCTAACAGAACAGCGAGTGGTACTGTTTGTCAGAGGCGGAGAATTGAGGCGCTTGCACACTGCTTTCAACTACATCGTCAATAACGAGTCAAGCCGCTCGGTGGTGATCTTCCATCTCTACCCAAATCCAGGGCAAAGTGACGAGGAAGAAATCAAACACAGTCTGAAGGCATTAGAGGAGATTTTCCCGATGCTGAGGGCGAAGTTTGTAGCGCGCGAGGGTAAATTTGGCCCGGAGATCATTGCGGCCGTTTCCGAAGAATTTGGAGTACGCACCAACAATATATTTATCGGCGCCCCTGAGGAAAAGCACACCTTTTCAATCCAGGATCTGGGAGGGGTAAGGGTGATATTCTGAAGTAGACTTGTCGTAATTCAATTGCCATAAAATCCTAATATCGAATATCGAAATCCGAAACAAATTCAAAATTGGTCCTACGGACTCCCCACCCTGCGGGCGGGTCCCCAGTTTCGAATATCTCAATGTTCAAAACAAAAATCAAGGGACTGACATCCAGATTTCCTGGTTTTGGTCATTATAAATTTCGGTAATTCGGATTTGTTTCGTGCTTCGTGCTTCGTATTTCTGATTTCCAACTGGCTAATGGCCACTATTATAAACTGTTCTAGAATCACCATTCAATTCTATGCCGAGACATAGATCCCCCTACCTACTCTCTTGATTTTTCCTTCCTTGCTCGCCTTGAAGATGATGGCTCTGATCTTGGTGTCAGCGAATCCCGTTTTTTTCTTCAGTTTGGCAACGTCTAAACCCTTTTTGTGACCTTTGATGACTTTCAAGACCTCGGCCGTCGCGGTCAATTTCTTTGCTTTTTTTGCTTTTGCTGGTACCTTTTTCGGCTTGCGGGCAACAATCTTTCTTACAGGAGCTCGCTTCTTGCGCTTGGGTTTGGGCTTGGGCTTGAGCTTTCGCGCTGCTCTCTTCTTGGGTTTCTTGACTTTCTTCGGCGGTTCGGGCTTGCCCACCTCACCGACAAGCTTTTCGATCTCCTCGGACAGACCTTTCAGGGCATTTGACATAAATGATAACACTGCTTCCGTGTTCTTTGCGGTCGCGCCCCTCCCCGCATGTCTCCTCATTAAAAGCAACAGCAATTGCTCTGGAGTAGATTCATAGGTAGTAAATCTGCCCGCGCAATCCAAACACTTACGACGGCGTCTGATGGCAGTTCTTTCCTTGGTTGGCCTGGAATCGATGACTCCGTTGTCAATCTTTCCGCAGAATGGACATTCCATGGTAATACCTCCTGTCTATTTAACCTCTATCTAATGAATCTGTGCTAGCGCAATACCCCCTCCCCTTAAACGGAGGAGGGTTAACCTGCCCGCAACGCTCTCGCTTGCGAGGCGGGCGGGGGTGGGATTCATAAAACCAAGAA
>CAMYLW010000326.1 GCA_947259475.1 Thermodesulfobacteriota bacterium | reverse complement strand
TGGTGACGGTTTCCACGAAAACAAACATGGCCACCACCGCGGCAACAACCGCCACAATCATAATGACCACGTGTCTTGCCATGCCCACAGCCGTAATCACCGAATCCAGGGAGAAAACGATATCGATGAGCATTACCTGGAAAATCACCCCCGAAAAGGAGGCGGCGGTGCGACCGGTAGAGTGCGATTTAGCTTTGTCCTCCAAGTTGTGATGTATCTCATAGGTGGACTTACCGATAAGAAAGAGACCCCCGGCAAGAAGGATCAGGTCACGGCCGGAGAAAGCGTGCCCGAAAAGTGCAAAAAGCGGCTGCGTCAGTCTCATGATCCAGGTGATGGTCAGGAGCAGGAGAATACGCATGATCATGGCGGCAAAAAGTCCCAGGCGACGGGCTCGCACCTGCTTGGCTGGGTCCAGCTTCTCGGTAAGAATCACGAGAAAGACAATATTGTCTATTCCCAGTACGATCTCCAGCATTGTGAGTGTGAGCAGGGCGACAATGTTCTCGAAGGTAAGCAATTCCACCATGAGGACGAACCTCCTCTTCTCCTTTGTCCTGTGAGTAAAGTCTTAGAACGCAATTCTTCAGGCAGGATGTGCTCTCAGCCGGGCTTTGTGGCACCAGCCAACTCTTTCTTCACGGCCTTGGCCTCGATGTAGATCTTGGTTGCTGTGGGAACGACTTCTTTCACTCGAGACTCGATACGGTCAATTGCAGCTTCCAGCTCATCTGTTGAAAGGTGGTCGACAAACTCTACATCGATATTTACCAGAATATCATCCGGGCTCAGGTGCATGGTTAGAAGACTGCCGCAGTGCTTGATTTCCGGCATATTGCAAATTGCCCGATGGATCTTTTCTCTATCCCTCCTGCCGGCACTTTCCCCAATGAGCAATCCCTTTGTTTCCCGGGCTAAGAAAAGAGCTAGCACCAGAAGGACTACTCCAATGAGGATACTCGCAATGGCATCGAAAATGGACATTTTGGTTGTGTAGGCGAGGGTAATACCTACCGCTGCCACCAGCAGGCCGACAAGTGCAGCGCTATCTTCAAAGAGAACCACAAGGATAGTTGGATTCTTGGACCTAACAGCCATATCCATCAGACTCTTATAACCCTTGCCTTTTTTGAGATGCCTTGCTTCTGAAAATGCAATCCACCAGGGATAAGCCTCAAAGACCATTGCCAAACCCAAGACAACGAGAGAAAGAAAAAGTGATTTCACCGGTTCAGGATGGATTAGCTTGTTGATGCCTTCATATATAGAGAGGGCAGCACCAACAAAAAAGATGGAGACCGCAACCACAAAGGCCCAAAAATAGAGCTCCATGCCATAGCCAAAGGGATGTTTTTCGTCCGGGGGTTTTTTCGCTCGTGCATGACCTATGAGCAGCATTATCTGGTTCCCACTGTCAGCCGCACTGTGGAAACCTTCAGCCAGCATAGCCGCACTGCCAGAGATTGCCGCAACCGCGAACTTCATCACCGCAATGACAGAGTTGCCGATCAGGGCTGCGTAGATCACTTTTTTGTCAGAGTGTTTTTTCATTGAGCCTGGCAGCTTAAGAGGCCTGAGGTGGTTTTGATCATGGGACCAAGAGTTCAACCCGGGGGGTGGCCTTTTCTCTGGCGTCGTACTCTGGAAGACATACCAGGAGACGATCGGCCTCGATCCCATGATTCTTCACCAGATATTCCTTGATCCCTGCTGCACGCTGTTTCGCCAACCTTCCCAATTGTTCGTCTGCTGAGAGGGGCTGAAGTTGCTCTGGATATGTTTCGACTTCGGTACCGTCTGGGCTTTTTTCCACTGCGGTCGGCTGCTCTGGTCCCTTTTTTCCTGAGGTTTCCTTCTGGTCACCCTTGTCTGCTTCGGTGGCCAGGCCACAGACTTTGATGTAGATTTGAGGTCGCGTCTTCAGCAACTCCGCCACCCGCTCCAGGTAAGGGACAGCATTATCGGAAATCCTATCTGAGCCGGGATCGAAAAATACCGGATCCAAGCGCAACGCGGTAGCCTTTTTGCCCGCTATGATACCGAGTTCAACTACAGTTATCATAGTACCGTAGGGCTGGAAAAGATATTTTAGGTAGCTTGCCGCAGCCTTGGTCATGCCCTTGACCAAAGCCTGATTAAATGCATGAGTGAAATTAAACTTGGGGTCAGTAATGTTGCCCGTGATGGGCACTTTCAGCTTGATTTTGTCTTTACTATCCTTTAGCACGGCCAGAGCGGTAGGCAGGGGAACCTTGAGCTGCCGTTCGAAGCGTTCCATGATCTCGGCATCAGCCGATTCGACCTCCACATCACTAATTTTGAATTTGCTTGTTCCCTCTAGGTCTCCTTGGAGGCTCCGAAGCTCAATGTCTGCATCAACATGCCCGCTTGTCACCTTGTAGCCGATGAGCCGAACCACATAGGGAGACAGGCCTGGCAGGTCGAAATCATCAATCTTGGCGGCAAGATCGAGGCCCAGACGCTGGGTAAACGGTGTTACCTTTCCCTGAATTGACACAGCCGTATACTCGTCTATCTTGCCAACCAGGCTCACAGTGCTGGGCTGCTCGGGCTTGCCGGAGTCCAGTCCGGTCAGGCTCGCCTCACTGATGGTAACACTGGTTTTAAAGGGTGGCGATACCCCCCTGTCTTCGAAACGGAACAAGCCTTGGTCAGCAATTCGCACCTGCGCGACTTTGACCACAACAGGTCGTTGGCTTTTCCCTGTTTCGCTCCGTTTCCTTTCTTTGGCTGGCAGAAACAGCCCTGCAATCGGCTGCCATTTACCCTGGGAATCGCGGTGAAGCAAGGAACTGATTCCTGATAGCTCTACTGACTCAATGGAAATCTCCCGTGCCTCTGCCAGTTCGACATCCTGGAGTGTTGCCCCGGAAGCGCTGAACAGAGAAGGCTCGTCGCCAGGTTGTTGATTATCTTGCAACCGCTGAATTAAATGCAGCTGTTCAACGTATACCTCTGGCACCTTGAATTGATTGCTTCCCTGGCTGGAGATGGACTTCAGGCCAAACCTTTTGATACCGAGCAATCTCATCTTTTGCCGAGGCTGATCGAGCTGTACATCGCGTATGTCCACGTCACCCTTTAGTCTAAATAAGTTTGGTTGACTCTTTTTGCCATAATCAGTTTGCCCCTCCCAGACGAACTCGCCTACGTGCAAGTCCAACCCTTCGTCATGAGAGCTAGCGGGCAGATCAGCACTCTTAATCGGAAATTTCACCTGCCTGAGGGATATTTTGCCCTGCTGCGAAAAACTGATG
>CAMYLW010000325.1:2628-9015 GCA_947259475.1 Thermodesulfobacteriota bacterium | reverse complement strand
TTCGTGGTCTCGCGACAGCAATTGAAGCTCCCTGCAGCAAGCTGCAGGGAATCTTCGAAATGTAAGGTAGTGGTACCATTTCATTGTAGTTCGCTCGCTACCCCCGCAGCAAGCTGCGGGGAATGCGCTCGCTGAAGCATTTTCATGAAATATCCGGGTTAAGCCAAAGGAAACTAGACCTCTATTTCGGTTACCCCAATGATGTCCTGGTATTCCTTTAGGGCCTGGAGCGCGGCCGAGGTTACAGGATGGTCAATGGTGACCAGGCAGATGGCCGTTCCTTTGCTGCGAATTCGGCTCAGATGCATGTCGGCAATGTTGACCTGATGGTCACCCAGAGTCGTGCCAATAAAGCCAATGACACCAGGACGGTCGTAATTGGAGATGAGCAGCATGCGTCCCTCCAAGGAAGCTTCCACGCGATAGTCATCTATGCCGACAATTCGACATTCAGGTGTCGGGAAAACCGTGCCGGCAACTTGAGATTGACCTTTGTCAGTGACCACTGCTAAGGTAACCAGCCCTGCATACCCTCGCGCTTCGGAAGTGGTGGCCACTTCCACTTGGATTCCCCGATTCCGCATGATAACAGGCGCATTCACCAGGTTAACCTCATCAGCAAGGGCCCGCTCCAGAAAACCCTTCTGGGCCGCATTGGTTACCGGTGCCAACTCCAATTCTCGCAAATCACCCCCATAGCTGATCTTCAGGTGTCGCACGTTTCCCTGAAAATACATGGAGAGGAAGCGACCCAGTCGTTCGGCCAGTCGCATGTAAGGTTGTATCTGCTCAATCATCTTGCGGCTCATGGAGGGCATATTCACCGCGTTCCTGATCAACCCATTTTGCAGGTAATCCAACATCTGTTCAGCAATGGCAACGGCCACATTCTTCTGGGCCTGCTCGCTGGAAGCGCCCAGGTGGGGCGTAGCTATGACCTGAGGTAGGTCAAGAAGTGGATTGTTCACCGGCGGCTCCTGCGAGAAAACATCCAGGGCTGCCCCTGCTACTTTCTTTTTCTTTATGGCCTCGTAAAGGGCCGACTCATCGATGATTCCCCCTCTGGCGCAGTTGATGATGCGCACCCCCCGCTTCATCATTTTAAAGGCAGCTTCGTCCAGCAGTCCCTCAGTCTCTTTGGTGAATGGGGTGTGAATGGTGATAAATTGAGATTCCCGAAAGAGCTTCCGTGGAGAGACCAATTCCACTCCGAGTTTGGCGGCCACATCCTCTGAGACATAAGGATCGAACACCAGCACCCTCATTCTCATACCGAGGGCTCGATTCGCCACAATGGAACCAATGCGGCCCAAACCGATTATGCCCAGGGTTTGATTGTAGAGCTCGGTGCCTACGAACTTCTTCTTTTCCCATTTACCGGCCCGCACGGACTCGTCCGCCCGGGGAATGTGCCTGGCGAGTGCCAACATGAGGGCCATTGCATGTTCAGCAGCGGCCACAGCATTGGCTCCAGGGGTGTTCATCACCAGCACGCCACGCTGGGTTGCCGCCTCGATGTCTATGTTGTCTACACCAATGCCTGCCCGACCGATCACGCGTAGACGGGATGCTCGTTCAAGAACTTCCCGCCCTATCTTCGTACGACTACGTATCACAACTCCGTCGCAGCCAGGGATCACATCCAGCAATTCCTCGGGCTCAATCTTCTCACGAACCTCCACCTCAAGATTCTTGACCTTTTGAAAAATCTTCACTCCCTGCTGACGCAGTCCGTCGCAAATGAGAACCCGCATAGAAGTCTCCTCCTCAGCCTGGTATCGTGCACATGTTAGGGAGATCATTGGCAGAAGGCAAGCGAATAATGAAGTGCGCCAGGCTGGCACTCATCACTGGATCAAAATCCTTATAAAATCTACGCGACTATGCTAGAATCGCAGTGTTTGTTCACGCAACGGTGTCACAAGACCGTAAAGGAGGTTAAGAATGGCACCATTATTCGAGACGGGAAAGACCTACACTTTCTATTTTGGTCAAGAGCATGGCCACACCAACATCACCGGCCAGGTCATCTCCTATGAGTCTCCCCTGGTAAAAATTGAAACAGAGGGTTTGACTCGCGTCATCAATTGCTCATCAGCTTATTTCGTAGAGGCCGTGGCCCGCCTGGAAGGCGAGGAAACCGGCGATGAACCTAAGCCGAGTGAAGAAGTCTGAACCTGGATATTGAAACTGGGGCCCCGCCCGGAGGGTGGGGACTCCGAAGGAAAACTCGCAAACCAATTCAAGCTAGATCTGAGATGGCGGATTGCGGATTTGGCTTCGAGTCATTTGGCTGCGCCGTCATTGGGTCACTACACTTCGCTGTCATTTGTTGTCACTAGGTCGTTATGATGAGTGACCATGAATGACACCAATAGCGAACGACTACAAATGACCATAAATAACCTAGTCACCCTTTGCGCCACTTCCTGAACACTCCCCAATAAATAACCACGGTGAACAAAAACAGTGCCGCAGCTATGAAATATTGGTCCTGAAGTGTCATATTTGGATAGATGATGGGACCGAGGTAGTGTCCAACAAACCCCCCCGTATAGGATGGTTCTCCGGCACGGTGTCTCAGCATCTGCTCCAGCGGAGTCAATGGGCACAGGGTCCCCGGCTTGAGTTCCAAAAAGAGGGCCCACAGTACCGCCGGCAGGTGCACCACAGCAAAACGGTGCCA
Source organism: Thermodesulfobacteriota bacterium (assembly GCA_947259475.1). GTDB lineage: Bacteria > Desulfobacterota > Syntrophobacteria > BM002 > BM002 > BM002. The sequence goes on along the minus strand of CAMYLW010000325.1, from coordinate 6,329 downwards.
ACGAAGCGCCAACAGTCCCCCAAAGATCACCAAAAGGATAAAGCTGAAGTGGAGAAGCATTACAAGGTCGGCGAGAAAACTATACATGAGATATTCCTTTGAGACACTGCGGAGAAGTAAAGAATCCGGGCCCAAAGGACCCGGCTTTGGGCTGCCCCCTGAGGGGGCTTCAATAGTCTTTCCCCCTTGCGGCAGTCTGCTGGAGTGATGGAGTGGTGGAGTAATGGAGTAATGAAAGGACTCATTCAAGTTGAAATTCGGGCTTTCGCTTTTTCCAACATTCCAATACTCCAGTACTCCAAAACAGCTCGCAATCTTTACCGGCAAAGCCATTGAACCCTGACCTAGCCCTAAGGAGCAGGTTTGCTATTTTGAATCAATGTCACGGTTTGAAGATCCCTGCAGCTCGCATTCATGAAATATCCGGGCTAAGACACTGAGGAGAAATCCACGTCACGGTCTCAATCTAAGCACAGACTGACTGCGGACGCAATGGAGTAATGGGGTAGGCTCGAAGGCGGTGGGGTGTTGGAGCAGCGGAGGTATGAAATATCCTGGCTAGTACCTCCCGCGAACTCCCAATAGGTTACTCAGGGACATGGTGGTATCTCGGAGCCGCTCGGCAATGACCAGGGCCAGATTATAAATAAACTTATAACCGATTATCGTATTGCTCTCGGTCAGTTGGAAAAAGTCCTCCCATTCGAGTTGAATTGCCTCCAACTCGTCGATGGCTATCACCCAGGTGGATCGCCGGGCACCATCTATGAAGCCCAACTCGCCAAACACCTGACCGGGAAGAATCTTGCTGATGGCTCCTGCGTCGTCTCGCGCGGCGGGACCGCTGAGGTTAATTTGCGCCCTCCCACTTTTTATGAAGTAGAGATCTCGCCCGCGGGCATCTTCGGCAACGATGACCTCTCCAGACTTGAATCGGATGGACTTGCATATCGCGGCGAGTTTCGCCACCTCGTCACCATCAAAGTCTTTGCACATCACTGAATCAGCCAAGAATCTGGCCACTTCGTCCATGGCTACTCTCCTCTCCCACTTTCCCCCTGTCTTCCTCGGAGATGCGGTAACCTGCCGTTCTAGCTGTCCCCGCCAACCAAAACCGGTCGCCACTCACAGTATCACATAGGATCACATCTGGCGACGACACCAAAAAGTCTCTGGATATTGTATTCTGTCATATAAATTCGTTATTTAGCTCGGTGGGTTTTTCAATATGCACACAGCATACCAAATTCCGCGACTAAAGAGCAAAAAAGCTATGAGGGTCAACCCTAATATTGCATACCTACACCGGTAAAAACCGCTGCGCTCACGCGATAGAACGCCATTTGCGGCTGTGCTCGGAACAGGACTTAACGTACGGTCAAGTACGCCTCGACCTGTCCAAGCCTGTGCGCAGTCCCGCCCTCGGCGGGAACGCACTTTTCCGCGTTTTTCCGCGACCTAGGTATGCAACATTAGGGTTCAGTCGGAGTGTTGAAGTGAAAGGGTACTTTGCACCGTCTCGGGACAAATGATTGGTCGATGGAAGGTCATGAGGTTATTGCTTTATTCTTCCAAGTAAATTTCTGTCAGAGCTTTGCCCACATGGTTGTTACGCAGGAATCGGTGGAGGAACTCAACGGGGGCTGTGAGCCGCGGTGGCGATAAAGCAACCTCCACCACCGCCGCCATTGCTCTCAGACTCTGATGATGAGGCTGAACCCAAGCCGCTGGGATCAATGATTATGCCATTTGCCGTTCCATCGTCATCGCCATAACCGCCATCTTGAAGTTCTACCGTAACTGATCTCCTATCGGGGCTGAAGGTGGCGTGATCTGCATAGTCTTGCCATCCATTGATCGAGTCATATTTATGCCAACTGGCATTGCTTCCTGCGACATCGGGAAAATATATGGTTACTTCAGCCGTATCCCCAGGATTGTCCACCGTTATCCTGAAGCTAATGAGGCCCCATGGCATACTGCCAGGCATGTTTATAGTATCCGAGACAGTATTAGGATCAACTGACTCTATTGACTCAATTGATTTGACCCCTGTTTTGCCTCGGATACCTATCTGCTGGTCGCCGTCAACCGTGTCCACCCATTTGATATCATCGGGTGTATTGGCAATGAAATTACCAAAACTATAAGGATCTGCTCCGACGGCAATAGTAGTTGTGACAAAGTTATCGACAGTTCTTATAACCGATACTGTGTCATCGGCTATACTTGACACATAAACATACTCTCCGCTAGGCGTCATCGCGATACCCCAGGGCCATTCGCCTACATTAATCGTTGCGACGACTGTGTTATCGGATGTTCGGATCACTGATACTTTGTTGTCTCTGCTAGTTGCAACGTAAACATATTCACCATCAGGTGTTACGGCAATACCGATTGGCCTTGTACCAACTTTAATTGTAGCCATTACTGTATTATCTTGAGCACGTATCACTGACACAGTGTTGTCACCGGTATTTGATACATAAATATGGTTCCCGCTAGGACTTACGGCGACGCCATAAGGCCATTCACCCACGTTAATTACTTCAATTACCGTGTTATCCCATGTTTGGATCACGGATAGACTATCATCACCTGTGTTGACTACATAAACGTACTCCCCACTGGGGTTTGCCGTCAGACCCTCAGGCCACATACCCACAGTAATAGTCGCAATGACTTTGTTACTGGATGTCTGGATCACAGATACTGTGTTATCATCATTATTAGCTACATAGACGTAAGCACCATCAGGACTCACCGCAATACCTCCGGGTGTGCTCCCAACAGTAATGGATGCGGTGACTGTATTGTCACTAGTACGAATAATAGATACTGTGTCATCGCCACCGTTGGCTACATAAATATACTCCCCATCTGGACTAACGGCGACACCATAAGGCCATTCACCAACATCAACGGTTGTTGTCACTGTATTGTCTGAAGTCTGTATTACAGATACGGTGTTATCATATGAGTTACTCAGGTAAGCATGCGTGGCGGCGTAGCTCTGGTTGCATGGAACAAAAGGATATAATGGTGCTAGGCTAACTAAAACAAATAATATTCCTTTAATGAAATGAGATATCATTTCCCCCCCCCGCAATGTTGTCAACTAAGGCGAAATTAATATCAAGTAGGATGATAAGTCCCTTGACAACCATCCAATTTATGTCTGCTTCTCTGCCTTCACGTCCCCTATCAGCAAAGTCAGGGCCAACTGCAGATAAAAACCAAAATTCTGTTTAAAATCAAATCTTTGTCACCACTACATAACTCTTAAAATGTGTGCTCAAATCACCAAATTTGACCAAAAGGCCACAGACTAGTTGGGCAACCAACCAACCTCATAATCGGGAATAGTGTCGCATTGCAGCAAAGTGGGATAATCCATTTATGAAGCCGTCATACGTTGAATTACTACTGGCAACCAGTATCGAACCGCTTTGTTTTGCTCCACCTAACTCAATTAGTGTGCCAATTTTAATATTCATATTTTTTCTAGATAATACAGACAGTTATTACTCATTACCTCAAAAGTTTGATCTTGGATAATGGGTACTTAAGGTTATAAAAATGGCAAGAAAGTTCCACCCTAGCCCGGATTATTCATGAATCTGTGTCGTGAGGCCGTGAAGATGGGCGTGCAACCTGGCAACTCGTCCCGCGGTACCGCGGGATTGGTTCCGAGGCGT
>CAMYLW010000325.1:0-2603 GCA_947259475.1 Thermodesulfobacteriota bacterium | reverse complement strand
ACGCCTCGGAACCAATCCCGCGGTACCGCGGGACGAGTTGCCAGGTTGCACGCCCATCTTCACGGCCTCACGACACAGATTCATGAATAATCCGGGCTACCTCAATGTGGGAGGCAGGAGCACATAAGCAATACTGCAACGCGGCCCATAATGATCGTCTATCTATACCCTCACGCCCCATGATTAGCATGTTGGCCAAAAAAAATCCCCAAGTGCCTTCTACAGGCTCTGGGGATAAGCTTCAAAATCAGTGCAAAGAAAAAGGCGCAACCTATTGAGATTACGCCTTAAATTATACCGTGGTGCCGAAGGGGAGACTCGAACTCCCACGGGCTAATACCCACATGACCCTGAACCATGCGCGTCTACCAGTTCCGCCACTTCGGCCCTTCAAAAATGGTGTTGCCTGCGGAGCAGAGTTAATGTATTCTTACACTCTTTCTTTGTCAAGCTGTAAAATTGGCTTGGTTTATCCCCAAAATGTGAGCAGCTGGAGGTTCATATAATTCCCATGGAAGTGATTGATGGCATAGACAATATCAAGCGGTCCTTTCGTAATCCAGTGATCACCATTGGCAACTTCGATGGTGTACATATTGGACACTTGAGCCTCTTTCAACGTGTCAAGGAAGTAGCCGAGGCCTTGGAAGGTGAATCTATCGTCATCACCTTCAATCCGCACCCCACCAAAGTGCTTTATCCGTCCAATGGACCGCCACTCATTACCCCGTATGAACAGAAAGTGCTACTCATTGAAGATGCTGGCATCGATGTCTTTATGGTTATCGAGTTTACCCATGAATTCGCCAAGATGACTGCGTCGGAATTCGTCCACAAAATCATTCACCAACAGATAGGTACTCGGGCGATGGTGGTTGGGCCGGATTACCGCTTCGGCTATAAAAGAGAAGGCGACATTCCTGCTCTCACCCGAATGGGCGAGAAACTGAATTTTGAGGTCCACGTGGTCACTGATCTCACCACCAACGGCACGGAAGTGAGTTCCAGTACCATTCGTGAATTTGTTTTGGCTGGTGACCTTGATAGTGCCCGGAAAATGCTAGGTCGTGACTACCAGGTGGCTGGCAAGGTGATCCGGGGTCGCGATCGGGGAGGCCGTCTTCTGGGCTTTCCTACAGCCAACCTCCAACTGATTGACGAACTCACCCCTAGACCGGGTGTTTACGCTACTGCAGTGATCATTGATGACCAACTCTATGACGGGGCTACCAACATCGGCTACAGTCCCACTTTCCAAAATGGAGCCTTCTCGGTGGAAACCCACATCATACACTTCAATAAAGATATTTATGGGAAGGTTATCCAGGTGCGTTTCATTGAACGGCTGCGGGATGAAAAGACATTCTCCGGCCCCGAGGAGTTGTCCGACCAGATCCGTAAGGACGTTGAAAAGGCCAGGGAAGTGCTTGCGGAGTACCGCACCAATACACTAGGCACCAAGCAGTAGGCACCAAGCTTTTGAGCTGGGCCCCTTAATGGACACTTGGCTGCGACCTGCTCTCCACCGCCACCAGGCCTAGCCTCTCCTCCATGGCCTCAACCAAAGAGTGCAGGTTGTCACCATTCAGGGCGGAAATGGTGATTGCCTGATTGCGTTTGCGCAGATTCTCCACGTACTCTCGATCCTGCACCAAATCCGCCTTGTTGAAAACCCGAAGCATTGGAATAAGGTGCAACTCAAGCTTTGCCAATATTTCCTCAACCGCCAACATCTGCTCCTCGAACATAGGATTGCTCACATCAATCACGTGCAAGAGTAAGCCCGCATGACTCAACTCTTCCAAGGTCGCACCGAACGCCTCCATCAAATCACTGGGAAGGTCACGGATGAAGCCAACGGTATCAGTTATGATGGCCTCCTGATCGCGTGGAAAGCGTAACCTGCGGCTGGCGGGATCAAGAGTTGCAAAAAGACGATCTTCCACCTGCACCCGGCTTCGAGTCAAAGTATTGAGCAGCGTGGATTTTCCCGCATTGGTGTAGCCAACGATGGAAATGACGGGGAGGCCGGTACGCAGCCGCAGTCCTCGTCTCTGGCCGCGTTGTTTACTGATTTGCAGCAGTTGCTTCTCCAACCTGGCTATACGATCTCGAACCCTTCGTCTGTTGATTTCCAGTTTGGTCTCACCCGGCCCCCTGCTGCCGATGCCACCCGTGAGCCGCGACAAGGCATCGTCTTTGACCACCAATCGCGGCAGCATGTACTTCAACTGTGCCATCTCCACCTGAATTTTGCCTTCCCGGCTTTTGGCCCGTTGGGCAAAAATGTCCAGGATAAGCTGGGTTCGGTCGATAATTCGAAGCTCGGTAAAATCGGTGATGGAGCGCATCTGTGATGGATTAAGATCCTGGTCAAAAATCAAGAGATCAACCCCCGACTGCAGGGCCTGCAGCACGAGGTCGCTAAGCTTACCACGTCCCATGAGATATTTGGGATTAACCCGCTGCTGCCGCTGGATGATGCGTTCCGCAACAGCAATACCTGATGAGCGGGCCAACTCGGTCAACTCCTCCATGGATGCTTCGGCCTCAGCGCGAGGTCCACTTGTCACACTGACGAGTATTGCCCGATCTTGATTTCC
>CAMYLW010000324.1 GCA_947259475.1 Thermodesulfobacteriota bacterium | reverse complement strand
TTTTTTTTTTTTTTTGCTGTCGAAGTGGGAGAATTGCATGGTAAAAGTTGCTCGTCCCTGACTGGCGGACCGCAGTGCGGTGGAATAGCCAAACATCTGAGATAGTGCAACAGTGGTGTGAATGACCTTTACTGAACGCTTGGTGTCAACCCTTTCGATCTTGCCTTTACGTATATTCAGATCGTTGATCACCTCACCGGTAAATTCCTCGGGTACAATTATTTCCACCGACATGATGGGTTCAAGTAGTTGAGGTTGCGCTTTTCTGCAAGCTTCTTGAAGGGCAGTGGATGCAGCGACTTTGAAGGCCAGTTCGCTCGCGGTCTGCTCCTTGAATGTTCCTCCAATAACCGCCACTTCCACATCCACCATTGGGTATCCAGCGATAACACCACTTCCCAGTGACTCCATGATACCTTCCTCCACCGCCGGAAGGAAGGAAGCTGGTACCGATCCGTCCCTGACCAGTTGCCGGAAAGAATTACCCTTGCCTCTGGGTCTTGGCTGTAAATGGAGTTCTACCCGGGCAAAGTGGGGCTCCCCAGCGATCTCTCGGTCGAAGGTGCCCTCGGCCTCAACAGCAGCGGTAATGGTCTCGCGATACACCACTTGCGGTTTTCCCACGTTTACCTGCATTGAATATTCCCGGAGCAGCCGATTGACGAGAATATCCAGGTGGAGTTCTCCCATTCCAGAAATAATGGTCTGGCCGGTGTCTGGATCTTGGCGGAAACGAAAAGTAGGATCCTCTTCCGCCAACTTCTTCAAGGACTGAAGGGTCTTGTCCTCATCTGCACGAGTACGGGGCTCCATGGCTATGGAGATTACCGGTTCATAAAACTCTATATGCTCCAGTAGGATGGGGTGGGCTGGATTACAGATAGTATCTCCGGTCATTGTGGATTTGAGACCCACCATGGCCACAATTTCACCGGCCCCAGCTTTCGAGAGTCTCTCTCGCTTGTTAGCGTGCATCTGGAATATTCGGGCAACCTTTTCTTTGTGCTTGCGGTTGGCATTATAGACCGTGGCTCCAGCTGACACAGTTCCCGAATATATCCTGACATAGGTGAGCTTGCGCCCCTGATCCATCTGTATTTTGAAAGCAAGCCCGGCGAAAGGATCTTTGTCACTGCTGGCCCGGATTTCCTCTTCTCCACTTTCGGGGTGATGCCCCACCACAGCGGCAACATCCAGGGGGCTAGGCAGAAAATCAACAATGGCATCCAGAAGAAGCTGGATGCCTTTGTTCTTCAGGGCGCTACCGCACAACACGGGAACTACTTTCAAATCGAGAGTGGCCCGGCGGATTACAGGCAGGAGATCTTCAGGACCAAGGATTTCATCCGCCAGATATTTCTCCATAATGATATCATCGAACTCGGCCAGGGATTCAAGGAGTTCCACCCGGTTCGTTTTGGCATCCTCGGCGAGTTCAGGGGGAATAGGAGAGTATTCATAGACAAAGCCTAGAGTGGAATCGTCCCAGTGTACCGCATGCATCCGGAGCAAGTCTATAACACCCGAGAACTCTGCTTCGGCACCCATGGGTATCTGTAGCACCAGTGGCCTGGCCCCCAACTTCTCTCGCATCTGTTTCACGGCACCAAAGAAATCAGCACCGAGGCGATCCATTTTATTTATGAAGGCGATCTTGGGAATCCGATACCTGTCTGCCTGGTGCCAGACTGTCTCAGACTGCGGCTCTACACCCCCAACAGCACAGAAGACCCCAATGGCACCATCCAGGACCCGGAGTGAACGCTCCACCTCAATGGTAAAATCCACGTGACCTGGTGTATCGATTAGATGAAGTTCATTATCCTGCCAGAGACAGGTCGTTACTGCGGAGGTAATGGTGATACCTCGCTCTTGCTCCTGCTCCATCCAGTCCATAACCGCCTCACCATTATGGACCTCACCCATTTTATACGATTTGCCGGTGTAGTAGAGCATGCGCTCGGTGACCGTGGTCTTGCCGGCATCGATGTGGGCGATGATGCCAATGTTGCGCTTTTTTTCCAGCCGCTTGCCTTTGGACATAACGTTTCAACTTTGCGAAGACTCTATGAAATCTGGTCAACTAAGGACTGCATATGAGCCTTGCTTACTTTCTCTGCTCTGCTGAAATATTGGAGGAATAGAAATTCCAAATCACAAATATCAAATAAATCACAATGACCAAAATTCGAAATTCCAAACCTGTTTTTTGTCTTGGTCATTGAATATTGAAATTTGAGATTTGTTTGTAATTTGGTGCTTGGAATTTGATATTTTGCAATGCTCCATCACTCCAACATTCCATTGGGGCAAAGCCCCGATTCGTCAGCGGACGATCAGAAGATTGGCCGTCTTTGGATGGAGAATATCTAGATGACCACTTAGGGTGGGAGCAGGTTTGCCCTCCAAAAGTAATTGCACCCGTTCCACTTTTTCAAGGTTTAACACCAGCGAATTGACTATGGCATAAAGTGTGAGTCGTTCTGCGGTGACCCCACCAGGATGCAGACCGGACAGCTCTGGATTGAAATCCACATAAGCAGTTCCGTCATCTGTTACAAATGTGTGCAACAATTGGGAGCCGGCCGGTACAGTGGAAACCAGTTTGGAGTCGTAAGGTCCCTCCAAAAGAGCACCAATAATAGCCTTAATCCCAGAATCGGTGTCCTTGGCTTCTATTTTTCTTTGCTCTGCCTGGAGATAGCGACCTTTCCGGTCGGCAAAGTAAAGATGGACCTTCCTGCTGCTGGTCGTGCCAGCCGTGATGGGATCACTAACTGTGTTGCGAGGGGTGACAGACTCCGATACCGGAAAAAATAGCTTTCCTAGAGACAAGGCCGCAGCGAAACCCAGGCCAGTTGCAACCAAGAGTAACAGCCAGATTCGACGCTTCCGTTTAGATGCTTCGCTAAATCCCATGGTCAATTCACCATTGAAAATGCTCTAGCTTGCCCTGTTTAGCAGGTTTCCCTTCGGGAGATTCAACAGGGCGAGCGCATTCCTCGTAGTCCACCTCAGGCGGACTGCAGGGAGCTTCCATCTAAAGGGCGAAGTCTAACGGTTAACAGGCTACTGCCGCAAGTACTGAGTAACCGGCAGGTATTACCCTCTATTGGCCCGCTCTTTGAGTTCTTTCCCCACCTTGAAAAAAGGAAGTTTCTTGTCCTTGACCTGGATGATTTCGCCGGTCTTGGGATTGCGTCCCTGATAACTCCGATATGACTTCACTTTGAAACTACCGAAACCTCGGATTTCAACTCGGTTCTCTCTTGTTAGTGCCTGCTCGATACTACCG
>CAMYLW010000323.1 GCA_947259475.1 Thermodesulfobacteriota bacterium | reverse complement strand
CCAAGGCATTCCTGCAGAAAGTCCTGCCACTGTTGGAAGTATTCAAAACCGCCCACCACATAGGTATCATTGTGTCCTGATCCTATGACGAGGTGAAACCGTTTGGGGGACTGAGCGGCCTGATAGAGCCGTTGCGCCATTTCAACCGGTATGGCTTCGTCGTATTGGCCATGGATAAAGAGAAGTGGGGCGCGCACAAGGTGTATTTTCCCATAGTTATCGTAGGCGCTCTGGAGGAGTTCCTGAGGAATAGCTCCAAAGAAATAGCGCTCGAGCATGTCGTGCGACGAGGTAAAGGCAGCCTCCAACACCGCTCCAAGGCAGGGCTCCCTGCTGGCCAGATCCACGGTCAGAGCTGTGCCTAGTGAACGGCCGAAGAGCAGGATGTCACTTGGCTCAATGGACCGCTCCTCAACCAGATAATTCCAGGCACCCTGGGCATCAAGATAGGTGCCGGCTTTAGAAATCTGGCCTTCGCTGAGGCCGAACTCCCGGTAATCGAAAATAAAGATGGAGATATCCAGATACCGATGGAGGAGGGCAAGATTTTCCAAGCGATGACTTATGTTGCCGGCGTTACCGTGAAACCAGAGAAGGGTGGTGTTTACCTTGGGATCGGAGGACGGCACAAACCAACCGTGCAAACGGGTGGAGTCGGCCGCCGGGAAAAAGACATTCTCGTAGTTTAGCTGATAGTCTTCCGGCGTCCCTTCAAGTTCCCGCAAGGGGAAAAAAATAAGACCTTTTTCAGAGAGCATGGGTCATTCCAATGAAAGAATTCAGTAGGCAGTAGGTAAGCATAGGGCATAGAGCATAGGGCATAGAGTAGAAAATTTCAAATTCGCCCCAGGCCCTGCTGCCTTGGTAGGGCGGGCCTCTGTGCCCGCCAAAAGTAGTTTCTGTGGGAGCGGCTTTCTAGCCGCGATCTTATACCGGTTACAATAAATGACAGTGAAGCGTAATGACCTAATGACGGCGAAGCCAAATCCGCAATCCGAGATCCGAAATCTAACCTCCGGGCGACAAAAGCTTTTTGGCGTTTTCGTGCAACTCCCTGAGTGATTCGCCACTCAGCCAATAGGCTCGAGCTGTCTCGCTTCCTTTGGAGAACCGGAGCACTCCACGTTCAGTCTTTCCAGACGGAACTTCTAGCAGGGAAAATGTGCCGAGCTTCTCATCACTTTCGGAGTAAAGAACCAGGTCTAGCACTTTGTTTTCGACAGAAGATTGCGCTTTGGGGAAGTCACCAGGTCGGTACTCCAGTTCCTGCAGATTCCAGAGCAGGGAGTTGACCCGCCAGTTCTCCGGGTCTTTGCGGTTTTCAGCGCCAAGCCAATTCCAAGTGTCCTCATTTCTCTCTAGCCTGGCAGCTTCGCCAGCCAACACCAATGCCAGAGCCCGGACCTGCTCCAGGTCGAACACCAATAAAGTGCGGTCTTCCAGGTCGCTAAGAGTCTGAGGCAGTTCTGCCAATAGATTCTCTTCCACCATGGCCACTCCAGGAAGTTCCCCGCCCTTGGCGTAAGCGCCCTCGTCCTTTTTGGTCTTTCCGAGCAGCAAGGTCTCTGTTTTTTCTTGGGTGGAAATCTTGAGTTGAATTTTGGCAGGGTCCAATCCCAGGAGAGCAAGATTGCCTTCCTCATTGTCCAGAAATCGCTTGACACGGAAGCGGAAAAGCAGACTGAGCAAGCGTTCCACTTTAGAGGTCTTGATCTTCACTTCAACCGCTGCAGGTGCCCGCCACAGCTTGTTTTCCGCTCGGGTCAGAACGAGCTTGTTTTTGCCACGATCAAGTTCTATCCGCTCGACCTTATCACTGTTTGCAGTGAAAAATTCCTTACTGCGCAAATCAGAGAGACTTTTGTCAAATGATTGTAGTTGCGCCCCGGCGATCAAGACCACACGGTTTTCCTGGTCGCTGCTGGCGTAGTACTGATTTCCCACCACTGCTTTGGCCCCAATGCGCAGTTGATGGCGGGAACCGTCCGCCAGAAAAGAGAGGTGCAGCATTGGTTGGTCGAGACCATAAGGCTGAAGATCTTGAGCCGCAGCCTCAACCTCGCGCTCCATCTTCAGGGACTCCAGGGCTGTCAATAGACTTGCCACGGCTAACTCATCGCCCCTGGTATTTATGGGTTCAGCGATTTGCCAATGGCCATTTTTTGTCAGGTAGATGGGTGTGGCCTCGCTTTTGTCCAGTTGCAGGGCAGTGATTTGGGCTTTGTCCACCTGGAAAAGATGACGGGCAGCCTCTTCCTGCTCGATATGAGCCTTGCGGCCAACTACCTCGAAGTAGTAAAAATATCCGGCAAGTACCAAGAAAAGGGTAAGATAGATGAGAGCGGTTCTTGTTCTCATCGATGTTTTCTCCGCAACTGAAATACTGCCAACCCGGATGTCACTACTACCGCCGGCATCAGCAGCAAACCTACCCAAAAAAGGAGCCGGTTCTGCGACCTAGTCAGGGTTAGTGGTGCGCCCGCTGTTTTGGGTCGTTGGATGCTGATGAGGTTTTCCTGTTGACCCATGAAGTTGACAGCATTCAGGAAGAAGTCAGCGTTGCCCTGCAGGTTGAAGTAACTGTTGCTGGCGAAATCGCTGTCACCAAACACCAGAAGATGCGCCTGCCCCCCAGCCTCAGGAGCCTCGGCGGACTTACCAGTTGGTTGCTCCTGGCTCTTTGGATCATTTCCCGGGTTTGCGGCTGAAATTGCAGCAATAACCACAACACTGATCGGTCCCTTTTTGTCCTTGGTTTCATCAAACTTGGGTGGCTCCGTCTGTCCAAGGCGGAAGCTTGTTTCAGCCCAGGAGTAAGAGGAGGTGAAGGCGAGGTCAAGCAGCTCAATGGAGTCAGGAAGCCCCGCGGCTGAGCCAACGGATCTTGTGGTGGGAAAGAAGCAGGCAACGTTAAAGCCGTCTGTGATCTTGTGAAAACCATACTCGGTAATGACCGGAATGAGATAGCTGGCTCCAAAGACTCGACTCATGGTGTCCACAATAATGTCAGGTGAGATGATGATTCCGTATGATTTAAGGAAGCCAGCCACTCCGCCATCTGAGAATGGTTCGAGCAGGAACATGACACTGCCGTTTCGGATGCTATACTGTCGCAAAGCATCGAGTTCGGTGGCCAGTAAAGGCTTCTGCGGATCAGCTACCACCACGAGGGCAGCGTCATCGGGGATCTTGGGATCCACTAGCAAATTAAGAGATTTTACCTGGAAGTTTTCATTTTCGATGGCAGCTTTGGCCGTGGAATAGCCGTCCTTTTCGACATTGCTAATATCTCTCTCGCCATG
>CAMYLW010000322.1 GCA_947259475.1 Thermodesulfobacteriota bacterium | reverse complement strand
GCCTCCTTTTTTGACTTGGCTCAAGAATATACCACCTTGGACAATCTCTATCTCGTCTGCACCCTTGTACCCAAAGAATTCTTCGCTCTCGACACTCGCCTCTACCTGCTGGATCAAGACGGCAAAACCCTTAGTCTGATGTGTTCTAGTACCAACGGCCTCGAGAAGGATTTCTCCGCCGGTAATCCAGAGGTCGTGGTCCAGGAAGACCCCTACTTTACAGATAGTTCATATGTCATCCCCATTCGAGGCAACAGGGCGGTGGGCGAACTTCTGCCATTTCAGCATCTCAAAGAAATCCTCGGTATGTTTGAAATATTCTCTGCTGAAAAAATAAGCGACCAACAACGTTTTTTTCTCGAGAAATTCACCAATCGCATCGGCTACAATCTCCATCAGAAACAGCTCATCCATCAGAACCTACACCATATTAAGTTCATTAACCAACTGGTTGCTGACATTGATCACAATGTAATCTCTCCTAATCTCTACTATCGGTTGTTCTTAAGAAAACTCAAAAACCGTATCAAGGACGAGGCTGCCATCCAGGAAAAGGTTCGTGAACTGGTATCGTTTTGTCCAGAGATTGATGATCGGTCCTGCCAAAAGCTGAGGGAAATTTACCATGCGCTTGGGAACAACATCGAGTCTCTGGATGAATCAAGAAAAGAGATGGAGAGGCATTACGAACGTACCAGCCTGTATCTGGAAACCTTGCTACGCCGTGACCACTTTAAGCACGGTACCTATGTACTGCGCAAACAACGTTGCAACTTTCGCACGGAAATCATCGAGCCCACCCTGGCTCGCTATTTGCCGCAGTTCAAACAAAAAGATATTAAGGTGGATAACAGGTTGGATGAAGTTCCCGACGAACTGCTGGAACTGGGTGTTGATAAGGGGCTTTTAGCCCAAGTTTATGACAATTTCTTCTCCAATGCCGTTAAGTATACCGAGGAAATCCAAGACGAGTACGGCTATCGGGTCAAGTTTGTTTCCTATGGCAAAAAACGTTTGAAAGACCATTTTGACCAGGGTGTAGATGGAGTAAAATTCGCTGTCTTCACCACCGGCACGCCAATAGAAGTTGATGAAGGTGATCGCCTTTATGATGAGGGCTATAGAAGGCCCGCGAGCGAATTCGAAATGGGCACGGGCCACGGCTTGCACTTTGTCAAGCACATAATTGAGATCCATGGGGGTGAAGTGGGAGTAGAGCCTCAGAAGTACGGAAACAATTTTTTCTTTATTCTGCCACAACGACAAGACCAAACCGCTGTTACTGATGACCGAGAGGAAACCAGGAGTATAATATGGTAAGGACGCTGGTCTGGTGGACCGTAGCCGCTGCCAGCGCCATACTGTCCATCTTTTTTCTTGTTGTTGGTATCTCTTTGTGCCGGGCTGCCTACGACCTTAAGAACCCGTATCAGTTTATCCTTACCTTCTTTTCCTCCAACTTCATCATCTTGATCAGCGTCGTCATCTTGCTCGGGGTAGTTCTACGAATGATCGGTCGTCTGCGCCAGGGTCCTTCGCCAGAGGCTGTAGATAGTCCTCGGCTGACTCCTGACTCTTCGCAACCAGCCCGAATATCTCATGAATTGCTGTCGCGAGACCACGAAGATGAGCGTGCCACCAGGCAACCGCAGGGTGTGGGTTCCGAGGCGTACCTGAACGGTACGTCGCAGGGGCCGACACCCGAGGACGCCAGGAAGGACGGCCATATCCGTGGTCGCAGCAAGTGATTCATGAGATATCCGGGCTACGATCTCCGGTTCAGAAATCCCCATGACCAACCTGACTCCTGAAGAGTACTTTAGTTCATACTCTACGATGATCCCGGATTTCGCTGCTTTCTGCGGTAAGCTAGCCGATCCTCTCCCTTTGCACTTGCGCATCAATACCTTGAAGGCCAGTGTGACTGAAACCCGCGTGCGACTTGAGCACCGCGGTATCTTTCTCGTGCAAGAAAAGCCCCTGCCCATGGTTTTCCGCGCCCAAAACCTTAGCCACCCTGGTCACCTTCTGGAGTTCTCCCTGGGCCACCTTCACTCTCAGGCGCTCTCGTCGGTGTTGGCTGCTCTTGCCCTCGGCCCCCAGCCGGGAGATATGGTACTGGATCTGTGTGCCGCCCCGGGGAGCAAGACGAGTTTGCTCGCTCAGCTGATGGAAAACACGGGAACAATTGTCGCTAACGACAATAAGCCCAACCGTCTTATTCCCCTCCGAGCCAATCTGAAACGGTTGGGCGTCACCAATACCATCCTTGTTCGCTATCCAGGCCAACACCTACCCAAACGATTTACCTTTGACCGGATTTTGGTGGATGTGCCGTGTTCAGCCGAGGGCACTTTGCGCGCTGGCGCCCAAGGAACGATCCGGCCACCTCCCCCGGCTGGCGAAAAGCTACTCAGACTGCAGCGTGATCTTATCCTGAGATCGTTTGATTTGCTAAATCCTGGTGGCACTCTTGTTTATTCCACCTGCACCTATAATCCAGAGGAAAATGAAAGCGTGGTCCAGTTTCTTTTGGAAAACAGGGAGGCAATCATCCAGCCCGTTGCTCTGGACCTGCCCCACAACCCCGGACTGAACCGCTGGAAGGAAAAGACCTATGAGCCCTCCATCAAGCAGTGTTGGCGCATCTACCCACACCAACTCGATACAGTGGGATTCTTCCTGGCCAGAGTGGTTAAAGGGAGCTGAAAGAAGTCATTTGTTGGGCTTCTTACAAACCCGCTTCGGTATTCCAGAGTCGGTCTTTGCTAACCATCACCTTCTGAGAAGAGGTTCTACTGTCTGGTTGTTGAGTAAAGATGATCGATTAATGAATTTGGCTTCACTGCCGGTGAAATCTGTTGGTTTGCCACTGCTTCGCCAGGCGAAAATGCACCTGAAGCCAACTACGGCCGCACTACAACTCTTTGGCGTTTACGCCGATAAGAATATTGTTAGTTTGGCGCAAGATCAGCTGCAAGATCTGGTTGTAAAAAAGGAAATCAAAGGTGAGTTCGGAATCAGTCCTGGTTATGTCATCATTGTTACGGAAACGATAATCATCGGCTGTGGTCTCTCCCTGCCCGGCCGATTAATTTCCCAGTTCCCCCGCCATTTGTTCACGGAGCAAACGTGGGAATATCTGCCGGCAGGCAAGGAGGGTTGAGGAATTCAGGAAAGTGGGTATGCACTTTACTCAACCGCGTACCCAATATTGAGAAACGGATGCTGGGGACGTTCATTGATCAATGAGAACCGCAGAATTTCGAACAAGAAATATCGAATATCGAAGTATTTTAACTT
>CAMYLW010000321.1 GCA_947259475.1 Thermodesulfobacteriota bacterium | reverse complement strand
TTCCTGAGGAAACTGAAGGTCTGGGTTTAGCTCCAATATGAAGAAAGAGGACAGAAATAGCTCAATGGAACAAGGAGGTGGCTAAATTGAAAAGGCCTGAATACGGTTTTGGCACACATCTGATGTTGGACGGCTATGGCTGTGATCGCCAGCGACTGGAGGATATTTCTCTTATTTACGACTTCTTGAGCGAGTATCCCTCTCAAATTAAAATGACCAAGATCATGCCCCCTTACGTGTTTCGATACGAGGCCGAGAATCTAGAGGATTGGGGAATTTCAGGCTTTGTCCTCATCGCGGAAAGTCACATTAGCATCCACACTTTTCCTGATAAGAATTACCTTAGTCTGGACATTTTCTCCTGCAAAGAATTTGACTCTGACCATGCCATCTCCCATGTAAGCAATTTGTTTGGCGTGCAGAAAAGTGAAGTGAAGCTTCTGGATCGGGGCGTTGAATTCCCAAAAGACATCAGACGGACGGCCCATATCGTCCAGGAAGAACGCAATAGTCTGGAGCACTGACTCTGGCGACACCTACTCTCACCTCATGAGCACAGAACAAAAATACGGACTGGAGTCTTTTGCAACCCTTGCCGCAGCGTCCACCTCCTTTGGTGGACGGTATGGGGCCTCCCTAGACCCAGAAAACGCACAAGTCCTGATTATCCCCGTACCATACGATGCTACCACCACTTACATGCCCGGCACTCGCCAGGGACCTGATGCTATCTTGCGTGCTTCCCAGCAGCTTGAGCTTTTTGATGAAGAAACAGGTCAGGAGGTTTTTCGAGTAGGCATTGCCACGCTTGAAGAAATGGAGGTGGATGCGAGTAACCCCAGCGCGATGGTGGATAAGGTCCGGTCTCTTGGCGAAAAAACACTTGATTTTGGTCTATTCCCATTGATGCTCGGCGGAGAACATTTACTCTCATTGGGTATGATCCAGGCGATGGCTGGCCGGGTAGATGACCTTTCAGTCCTGCAACTCGACGCGCATACCGATTTACGTAAAACCTATCAAGGTGCAGAATACAGCAATGCCTGTGTCATGCGACTCGCCAGTCGTCATGCGAAATTGGTTCCAGTCGGGATCCGTTCAATGAGCTCTCAGGAACACCGCTGGGCTCAGGAACAGGCACTACCCATTTTTTTCGCAGCAGATATCCACAAGCGGTCGGATTGGCAACAAGAAGTCGTTGCTCAACTGCGGCCGCAGGTTTACATCACCATTGATCTGGATGTATTCGATCCTGCCATTATGCCAGCTGTAGGTACCCCAGAACCTGGGGGTCTGTACTGGTATGAGGTTCTTGAGCTACTCCGGTTAGTGTGCCGCTCTAGAGAAGTCGTGGGAGCTGACATCATGGAACTCTGCCCCCAGCCTGGAAACATTGCTCCCGATTTCTTTGCCGCCAAACTGGCTTACAAACTTCTCGCCTATCGCTTTCAAAACAAGACTGAATAGCTTTGACAATATATTTGACAAAGCGAAAAAGAGACTGTTAAGATTAACCTAACCTGGATATTTCATGAATGGCTGTCGCGAGACCACGAAGATGATCGTGCCACCTGGAAACTCGTCCCGCGGTACCGCGGGATTGGTTCCGAGGCGTACCTGAATGGTACGTCGCAGGGGCCGGCACTCGAGGACGCCAGGAAGGGCGGCCATATCCGTGGTCGCAGCAAGTAATTCATGAAATATCCAGGTTAAGCTAATTCAGCGCACCGGGGCCAAGCGAGCTTGGGGCGAAAACACGTCCCCCTATACATAAGGAGATTCTGAGTCCCTTGGAAGAAGGACCCGAAACAGGCTTATGGCGAAAAATCGCCACCCTCCTCAAGTTACGATACCGCAAGAAGACTTCACATCCTGAGCTTCAAAAAGAAATCCAGCAACTCATTGACGTCGGTGAGGAGGAAGGGCTCCTGAGTGAAGACGAAGGAGAAATGATGCAGAGTATTCTCTCCTTCCGCGACACTGTGGCCAGAGAAATTATGGTCCCTCGCACTGATGCGATAATTGTCAGCGGTGATACTCCCATTGAAAAACTTCTTGAATTGGTAATCAACAAGGGCCACTCTCGCTTCCCTGTGTATGCAGATAATATCGACGACATTATCGGAATTCTACATGTGAAGGACTTGCTGTCCTCTTGGGGCGAGAAGCATCTAGATTTACAGGACATAGTACGCACACCTTATTTTATCCCCGAAACTAAAAAGATCAGCCACCTCCTCACAGAACTTCGCGACAAGATGTCCCATATGGCCATCGTCATTGACGAATATGGCGGTGTTGCAGGATTGGTTACCATCGAAGATATCATTGAGGAGATCATCGGCGAAATTCGCGACGAGTACGACGATGACGAAATCCTCATGGTAGCAACCGACGAAGGTGAGCTCTTGGTAGACGCACGACTTGAAATCGAAAAACTAACCGAACATTTTGACCTTCAAATCCCCAAAGGGAATTTCGAGTCGGTTGGAGGGTTCATAACCAGTTTGTTGGGCAGAGTCCCGCAACCTCACGAAAAAATAATCCACGCCCCTCTTGAAATGACAATCGAATCGGCAGATGCCAGAAAGATTGGCAAGGTTAGAATTAAAGTACAGAAACAGGACGCATACACTAAAGACCCCCCAACCAATACTGAACCCTAATGTTGCATACCTACACCGATAAAAACCGCTGCGCTCGCGCTATAGTCCCGCCTTTGGCGGGAAGGCCGTGCTCGGAACAGGACTTGACGTACGGTCAAGTACGCCTCGGATTCAAGCCCCTGCGGTTGCCCGCTGACACGCCCATCTTCACGGTCTCGCGACACAGATTCATGAATAATCCGGGCTAGGGACCTCGGACAAATGGCCTGCGGTGCAAAAGGAGTTCTCTGTGGGAGAAGAAAATCGCCAGTTTCCTAGAGTAGAGGTGACCTGGCCCGTTACGATGTTAACCGCCCAGGGCCCAATTGAAGGCGAGGTCAATAATATCAGTCTCGGGGGTGCATTCGTACACTGCCAAGAACAACCCGAATCCAACGAAACTTTTCGTATGATTATTAAGGTACCCCATTCCCGTCAGTTTCTGAGAGCCAGCGCCCGGGTTGCGAGGTCAAACATCTACAATCCAGAAGGTAGCGATGAGCCTAGAGGAATAGGTGTTCGTTTCGTCGAGATTTCAGACGATGACCGTCAATACATTCGCGAGGTGGTTGCTGAGCAACAATGATAACAACCTCCATGCCATCTCTGACCAAATCCTCCCAGACATTATCCTTCTGATTGTGGCTTGCAGATATTAATGTAGGTTGGCCTCCGCCAGTGGCCAAGCCACGAGAAAGTAACGTCTGGAACTAGAGTGAACATACAGCAGTTCTTCAATGCGAGTCCAAAGCACTACTTTATCGCAGCCTTTTCAGGCCTGCTCCTCACTTTCTGTTTCCCCCCCGTTGGCCACCCTCTGGTTGGTTGGGCGGTTCTTGTTCCTTTACTCTTCCTGGCAGCAGCCAACAAAGCTCCTGCTTCCTTCACCCTTGGTTGGTTCGCCGGGGTATGCCATGGTTTGAGCCTGCTTTATTGGATCACCTATGTAGTAAACCACTACGGTAATCTTCCTCTCCCGGTCAGCCTGGTGGTTTGTTTTCTACTGGTGGCCTATCTGGCTCTATTTCTAGGACTCTTCTGTGCAGGATTAAGCTGGCTGCGGCAGAGGGGTCTGCCGTGGCTTCCGCTTGCGCCTTTTCTCTGGGTTACCCTAGAATTGGGAAAGAGTCATTTACTGACCGGATTTCCATGGGAAAACCTGGGGTATAGCCAGTACCGGTGGCTTTCGGTCATACAAATGGCTGACCTCGCCGGCGTCTATGGGATTTCATTTGTCCTGGTCCTCTCGAGTGCTTTACTCTTCCGGATGATCTTCGGCTCAAAGCACCAGAGAAAAAGAGTGACTCGACTTATTTCCACCCTGCTTCTGGTCGGCTTGGTCTCGGTGGTCTATGGCTACGGCCGGTGGCGATTGGCCACTTTTGAATCCCACCAGGATCAATCCTTCAAAGTTGCTATGGTGCAGGGTAATGTAAGCCAAGATACCAAGTGGGACCCGGCTTTCCAGCAAGCCACCTTGGAAAAATATATACGGCTAACCAAAGAGATTGCCAAGCAACAACCCGATCTGGTGCTTTGGCCTGAGACGGCCACACCATTCTATTTCCTGGCAGACCGGCAGAACACCAAGACCCTTATTCGAGAAGTACAAGAACTCAAAAAACCCTTGCTATTCGGCAGTCCTGCCTATCGCAGAAAGGGAGTAGAATTGAGATTATACAACCGCGCCTATCTTCTCGATGGCGACGGGATGGTTACTGGTTACTATGACAAGATCCATTTGGTACCCTTCGGCGAATATGTCCCGTGGAAAAAGATTTTGTTTTTTGTGGACAAACTGGTTCAAGCTGCTGGAAACTTCGCTTCCGGCAAACAAGCTGCAGTGTTGGAAGTGTCTGCAGCGCGAGTGGGTGTGCTTATTTGTTACGAAGCCATCTTTCCCAAACTCAGTCGCGACCTGGCCAATGGTGGTGCCAATCTGTTGGTCAACATTACCAACGATGCCTGGTTTGGTCGTAGCAGCGCCCCTCACCAACACCTTTCCATGGCGGTACTGCGTGCAGTTGAGAATCGAATACCCATTGCCCGCTGCGCCAACACCGGAATCAGTGCTTTCATCGATACTCGAGGCCGTATCCTTCAGAAGACCGGCTTGTACGAGGACGAAACCTTGGTGTCTACTCTCCAGTTAGGAAAAGGCAAGACCATTTACACCCGCTATGGTGACTGGTTCGCCTGGAGTTGTGTCGCCATCTCTTTCTTGGCGTTTGGTTATGCACTCGTAGCGCGGCCTAAGGCCTGACGCGGAGACGCGGCGAGACGGAGACGCGGGGAACACGAAGTCCACTCGATATGGATCAGGCGTATACACGAAACTACAGATTTCTTAAATCAGCTCAAGACTCTAAATCGTTACCACAGGAGTTTCCCGATTTTTTGAGGACCAATTGTACAAGAGTCATGGTCATGGGGGAGGCTGCGAAACCGCGAGCACCTGAGCCACCTTTTTTGCTGCAGCTCTTGACTGCGCTAAGGCCAGCATGAAGATTTGATGGGTTCTTAAAAGATACTCTGCCATAAATGGTGCGAATCGTGCCCGTGATGGAGTAGCCTCTTCCATGACCCGCCGCCGAATCGGTTTGTTCAGGAATACAAGTGCGATCCCGTAGCCAATCAAGTCAAGCGGATTAGGCAAAAAACTTCCGGCCTCTGTACAAAAGATGAAAAGTATGGTTGACTTGAGTGTGACAAGACTGCGAAAAACAAAGGAGAGAAATTCATGACTTCTCCATCTAAATCACAGATCAAAGAACTGCTTGACCGGTTACAAGATCTGCGAGGTCATCTTTGACATCCCCCAAAAATCCCACCGCCTTAAGCAAGTCGAAACCATAATGTCCAAGGAAGGCTTCTGGGACAACCCTGACAAACAGCCTCAGATTCTAAAAGAACGCGCAGTTCTCTCCGATATCGTGGAGCGATTCGAGCGCTTGAACGACGAACTGGAAGATGTCACCATTCTTTTGGATATGGCCCTTGAAGAGGAGGACCTTGTAGAACTGGACGAAATATCTCAAAAACTCAAGGACATCGATGCGGAGATATCAGCCCAAGAATTCCAACGAATGCTGGGCGGTGCTGATGATCCTCTCGGCGCAATTGTTAGCATAAACGCCGGCGCCGGTGGGACTGAAGCCCAGGACTGGACGGAGATGCTTCTGCGGATGTACTTGCGCTGGGCTGAGAAACGGGAGTTCAAGAATCAGATTATCGACATACAGTCCGGTGAGGAGGCGGGTATTAAGAGCGTTACTTATGCCTCCAGCGGCCCATATGCTTACGGCTTACTCAAAGCCGAAAAGGGCATACACCGCCTGGTGCGCATATCCCCTTTCGACGCCAGCGGCCGGCGCCATACCTCTTTCGCGGCGGTATTCGTCTACCCTCAAGTGGAAGATGAAATTGTAATCGAAATCAAACCCGCGGAAATCAAGGTCGACACCTACAGAGCCAGTGGGGCTGGTGGCCAACATGTCAACAAGACCGACTCAGCGGTCCGCATAACCCACATACCCACAGGGATAATTGTTCAGTGTCAGAATGAAAAATCACAACACCGCAACAGAGAAATGGCTATGAAGGTGTTGCGTTCGCGTCTATATGAAAGGGAACAGCAGCTCCAATCAGAGAAAATGCAAGAAATCCACGATTCCCTCGAAGATATCGCTTGGGGTAGTCAGATCCGCTCTTACGTGCTTCATCCTTACCGGCTCGTGAAAGATCACAGGACTCAATTGGAAAGGGGAAATGTTGATGCAGTACTGGATGGTGATTTGGACGAGCTGATAGAGGCTTATCTGATGCAGGGAGGTGGTGCGAAAGATAGTAAGCAGTGAGCGGTAGATCGTTGAAGTCGTCTATCATAGAGGTCAGAAGTCGGAGATCGGAGATCAGCTTTATCCCTGACTTCTGACGTCT
>CAMYLW010000320.1 GCA_947259475.1 Thermodesulfobacteriota bacterium | reverse complement strand
AATCATCGAGCCTGAGACTCTCAAGGCCGGGGACACCATAGCCACCGCCGGTGTCCAGTTCTTAACCGACGGGCAGAAAGTGAATCTGATGAAGGAAACGAAGTAGTCCTTTCAGACTACTGGAGTAATGGAGTACTGGAGTGATGGAGTAATGGGCACTTTTTGAGACAGCTTGTTTTAGTCTTCTTCCAATACTCCACTGCTCCAACACTCCAAATACCTCCAAACTAGGTAAAGCTTCAACCTGTAGCCACCTGCCGCATCCAGTGGCTTGACATGCTGAAAATGAAATGGAGATTTGAATGAACCTTACCGGTTTCTCGTTCAATAACTCACGGTTGGTGATGCTTCTGGTTGCCATGTTGACCATTGCTGGCCTCGGCATGCTCACAAACTTCCCCAGCAAGGAGGATGCCTTTGTCACCATCCGGGATGCGGTGGTAACCACCTACTTCCCCGGTATGTCACCTGACCGGGTGGAGGACCTTATTACCCGAAAGGTGGAGGAGTACATCCGCCAGATTCCGGAAGTGGAGGACATTTACGACGTCAAGTCCACCACCGGGGTGTCCATCGTCTACGTCAAGGTCTGGGATAATTTTTTCGATATGGATCAGATCTGGCAGGACCTGCGCAACAAGATGAACGACGTCAAGCAAGAGCTGCCGGAAGGAACCATAGGCCCCTTTGTTAACGATGAGTTCGGCGATGTGTCCGTGGTCCTTGTCGCTCTGACAGCCAAAGGCTTTACCATGGCCGAGATGCGTGATGTTGCCAGGGATATGCAGGACGATTTCTACACCATCCCGGGCATCCGCAAAGTGGAGCTCCACGGCGTGCAGAGTGAGAGGGTATTTCTGGAGATATCCAACGCCCGCTTGGCACAGTACGGGCTCAGCCCAACTGAGCTTGCCCAGACCCTCGTGAAGCAAAACATCATTCTCCCGGGCGGCTCCGTCGATACCGGGGAAGTGGAGTTGGTGGTTGAGCCTTCGGGAAATTTTGAGAGTGTGGAGGACATCGAGAATGTTGTAATCAGGCTGCCCTCATCCAACCAGGTCGCCTACCTGAAAGATATAGCCACAGTGAAGCGCGCCTACATTGATCCTCCGGTGCAGAAAGTCTACTACGACGGGGAGCCCGCCATCATCCTGGCCGTGGAACAAATGGAGACAGGCGTGAACGTCCTGGATTTCACTCCCCGGGTTCAGCAAAGAGTTGAGGATTGGCAAAACCGGCTGCCCATCGGTTATCAGGTGGACGTTGCCTTCTATCAGGCGCAGTATGTAGAGGAGTCGGTTAACGGCGTGGCCATGAACCTCGTGCAAACGTTGGTCACTGTGCTTGCTGTGGTAATTCTTTTTCTGGGGTTGCGTACAGGTCTAATAGTGGGGACCATTGTCCCCCTCACCATGATCGTTACCATTGTCTGGATGTGGGTTTTAGGAATCGAGCTCCATCGGATTACCCTGGCCACCATGATCATATCCCTCGGTCTTTTGGTGGACAACGGTATCGTAATGGCCGAGGAAATCGGGCGGCGGATGCTGGAAGGGGAGGAACGGAGGGACGCTGCCATCAATGCGGGCAAAACCCTGGCCATGCCGCTGCTTACCTCGTCGCTGACCACGATCCTGGCATTTGTGCCCCTGGCCCTGGCTCCGAACGTAACCGGAGAGTACCTTAGCTCTATGGCTACGGTTCTCGGCATCACCCTTCTAACCTCGTGGGTGCTTGCCACTATGGTGACCCCACTCAACTGCTCCTGGTTCTTAAAGCCCAAGGTTCTCACTGAAGAGGAGATCCAAGCGCAGTACCAAAAACCCATGTATCAGGGATACAAGGGGCTTTTGACTTTCGCTATCAACAACCGGGTTGTTGTTCTAGGTGTGGTGGCAGGTCTGATGATTGGGGCCATCGCCCTCATGGGTCTGGTGAGGAAGCAGTTCATGCCAGACTCGGAGCGGGATCAGTACATGATCTATTTTGATGTTCCGGCCGGCTTCGGCTCCAACGCCATGGACCAGACAGCGGTTCGTTTTCTCGAATGGCTCGAAGACGAAAAGGCAAACCCAGAAGTAAGAAGCACGTTAGCCTACGTAGCTTACGGCGGCCCTCGTTTCTTTCAAACATTCGGCCCGCGGGCTCCAGCCCCTAATATTTCCTATATCCTGGTAAGCACAAAGGACTATGATTCCATTTACCCGTCGATGGAAAAGGTCGAAGCTTATCTTGCCGAGAATTTTCCCGAAGCCTATCCTCGCCTAAAGAAGTTCTGGCTGGGGGCAAATGAGACAGGGCTGGTGGAGGTTCGAATCTCCGGACCGGGTCACGATACCATCTACGAGCTGGGTGAGCAGGTGATGGCGGCTCTTCGTGATATTCCTGGGACGGTGGGCATTTACAATGATTGGGAAAACCGGGTCGCCAAGATTTTCGTTGACATCAATCAGCCCCGGGCCAGAAGGGCAGGTGTCACTTCAGAGGAAATCGCCAATAGCCTGAACGCCTTCTTCAGCGGCAACTCGATCACGGACTATCGAGAGGAGGACAAGGCCATACCCGTGATGCTCCGGGCCATAGGGGCAGAAAGAAAGACCCTCGATCGTCTCCGTACCGTAGGAGTGTATTCCTCTACGCGAAACGACAATGTGCCCCTCACCCAGGTAGCAGATCTCAGGTCTGAGACCATGTACAATCAGATCTATCGACGGAATCTTCTCCCCACTGTGACCGTGGAGGCAAAGCATCAGTGGCTGCAGGCGGCAGAGCTCGAGGAGGCCCTGCTGCCGGCCGTGGAGAAAATAATGAAGGATCTTCCTCCCGGGTATTTCTGGGAGTGGGGTGGAGAGTCAGAGAACTCTGCCAAGGCACAGAATGCCCTGGCAATATTCATTCCCCATTGCCTGGGAGCTATGATCTTGCTCATGGTATGGCAATTCAATTCCTACGCCAAACCGGCAATAATTTTCATCACGATTCCGCTGGTGCTGATTGGGGCTGCACCGGGAATGCTGCTCACCGGGGCATTCTTTGGATTCATGGCGATTCTGGGGTTTCTCAGCCTGGCGGGGATTATCATCAACAATGCCATTGTCCTGCTGGATTCGATTCAAAATGAAATCGATGCAGGGGCAAAGCCTTACGATGCGGTCTTAACCGCCTGCCTAACCAGATTCAAACCGGTGCTGATGACGACCCTCACCACCATTCTCGGGCTGGTCTCCCTGATGATCCCGCCCGATCCCATGTTTTTTGCCATGGGTGTAGTGATCAGCTTCGGCCTTGCCGCCGGATCCTTGCTGACCCTGGTGCTGG
>CAMYLW010000319.1 GCA_947259475.1 Thermodesulfobacteriota bacterium | reverse complement strand
GGATCATTATAATATATAATTCACGAGATAACCTCCAGAAATTACCTGGTCTTTGCTAGAGTCAGGTGGAGTAATGGAGCAGTGGAGTAATGGAGTAATGGAAAGACTTATTGAAACTGAATCTTAGGGTTTAGCCTTTTCCAACACTCCAGCACTCCAAAACCACTAGACGTGTTTACGGGCAAAACAATTGAACTTTGATCCAGCTTGCTGGTCTAGCTTTCCTAGGTTCCAATGAGTGTCTATCCGAAGACATACGATGTCATAGTTGTGGGAGGAGGGCATGCAGGGTGTGAGGCAGCTCTGGCCTCCGCTCGCATGGGATGTAGCACCGTGCTATTCACCATCTATCTGGACACTGTAGCTCACATGCCCTGCTCACCTTCGGTGGGTGGCTTGGGAAAAGGGCACCTGGTTAAAGAGGTGGATGTTCTGGGGGGTGAGATTGGCAAAGTAGCGGATCAAACTGGCATCCAGTTCCGTACCCTTAATACGCGCAAGGGGCCGGCGGTCCAGGGAACGCGTTGTCAAAACGACAAAGTGCTTTACCGCGCCAGAATGAAGTCTGTGTTGGAACGGCAAGAGAACTTGGATATCAAGCAGAGCTTGGTAGAAGTGGTTCTGGTTGAAGGCAACAGGGTAGTTGGGGTTGGTGACAATCTGGGTATGGAATTCATGGCTCCGACGGTAGTGCTCACCACAGGTACCTTTTTGCATGGTTTGATTCACATAGGAAGCCAGCAAATTCCTTCGGGGCGGGCCGGGGAATTTGCCGCTGATGGTTTGGCTGACAATCTGGCCAAGCTTGGCTTTCAGATGGGTAGAATGAAGACCGGAACCCCAGCGAGGTTGAGACGGAAGACCATTGATTTTTCCCAATTCAGAGAGCAAAAGGGTGACGAGAAACCGCGTCCTTTTTCCCTTTTCACCGAAAAGATAACCCTCCCCCAGATTTCTTGTTACCTTGGACATACGCATCACCGCACCCATGATATCGTGCTGAATAATATCGACTTATCTCCGCTTTACAGCGGGGTTATCAAAGGGGTGTCGGCCCGCTATTGCCCGTCGCTTGAAGACAAGGTAATGAAGTTTCCGCACAAGGAGCAGCATCAGATCATCCTGGAGCCTGAGGGGTTGGATACTGAGGAGATCTATGCCAGCGGCACCGGAAACTGCCTCCCCTATGACCTCCAGATACAGCTCGTCCGTTCAGTACCAGGCCTGGAAGAGGCGGAGATCATGCGGCCCGCTTACGCCATAGAGTATGACTATGTCCAGCCCACGCAGCTGAGGCCAACCCTAGAGACCAAGAAGGTGGGCGGACTTTTCATGGCGGGTCAGATAAACGGCACTTCGGGCTACGAAGAGGCTGCTGCCCAGGGGTTGTGGGCAGGAGTAAACGCTGCCTTGCAGGTTCAGAAAAGGTCTCGTTTTATTCTCGATCGCTCCGAGGCGTATATGGGAGTCATGGTGGATGATCTCGTGACCCGGGGAACCAGAGAGCCCTACCGGATCTTTACTTCCCGGGCGGAATACAGGTTGATTCTCAGGGAAGACAACACTGATCTGCGCCTCATGGAGAGGGGATACGAACTGGGCCTCATTGACCAAGATACCTTCCAGGAGCTCAAAGAGCGTCGTCGCCAGATTGCCGAGGAACTTCAACGTGTAGAGCGAACCAGGATCAAGCCCACTGCCAAGGTGAATAAGTTGCTGGCAACAAAAAAGTCAGCAGCACTTGAGACTGCCGTGCCCCTGGCCCAGCTGCTGAAGCGGCCGGAGTTGTCTTATGCCGACGTGGAGCAGTTGGAGGGCCGTGGCAACAAGCTGCCGGAACTCGTAACCAGGCAGGTGGAGATCCAGTGCAAGTACCAGGGTTATCTACAGAGGCAGGAAGCAGAGGTGAAGAAATTCAAGAACCTCGAGAAAATAAATATCCCTCCCAGCTTCGACTATAAAGAGGTACCCGGGTTGTCCAACGAAGTGCGCCAGAAATTGAAAGAAGTTCAGCCCACCTCTCTGGGACAAGCTTCCAGGATTTCTGGGATGACCCCAGCGGCTCTCTCAGTTCTGATGGTTTACCTCAAGCGCATCCGAGAGAGTCAGCAGACCCCGCCTCCGGACCCCTCCCAGGCTTGATCTAGTTTGTTTCCATCCATCCATGGCCCATGTTGAATTTTGTGAGGCAATATGCAACCATAGCAGACTCTTCCAAAGGGGGAGGAAACGTATTCCCTGGGAGACCGGATGCTGAGAAATAGTGTAAGTTACTCTGATTAAAAAAGAATTTGCTTTACAATCAAGAAAAATCCGCTATATTGGCATGAAATTTCGCCTGGGCTTAGGCCGGATATTTCATGAGTTACTTGCTGCGACCACGAATATGGCCGTCCTTCCCGGCGTCCTCGGGTGTCGGCCCCTGCGACGTACCGTTCAGGTACGCCTCGGAACCAACACCCTGTGGTTGCCAGGTGGCAAGGCCATCTTCGTGATCTCGCGACAGCAATTCATGAAATATCCGGCCTGGAAATTGCTATTAATGAGACATGAGCAGATCATGCCGTGGTAAAAGACTATCATCTAATCCGGGAGGACAGGATGGAGATGGTTAATTTTAGACAATTTGTGGTTAATGCCGGAGCTCTGATATTTCTTTGTTTGACTTCGGTATTCACGATTTTCTTGCCAAGTGTTACTGATGCGGCCACTATGTTGTACGTATCCGATACTACGCTGGAGGCCAACCTGCGGAGCGGCACCAGTCAGGAAAACCGAATCATCGGTATGCTGAAGCCAGGCACGCAAGTAACCGTAGTCCTGGAGGAAGACGGCTGGGCCAAGGTCACCTTAGAGGACGGCCGTACCGGCTGGATCCTGAGACGCTATCTTTCTGAGCGTCCGCCGTGGCGGGTGACTGCAGAAAAGCTTGCCACAGAAAACGAGCAACTGCGAGCACAAGTGGGCACTATAAAAGGTGGAAACCAGGACCTGCTCCAAAAGAATAAAGAACTCCAAAAGCAGGTGGACCTCCAGCAAAGGGAGTTGGAGAAAGTGAGCCGGAATTACGAGGAGCTCAAGAATTCGTCGACAAACTACTTGAATCTAAAGATGGCCTACGAGAATCTTCAAAAGGGAACCAGGCAGAGTAACGCCAAATTGGATAAAGTGGAAAAGGCTTACGGGAAATTGAAAACGTCCACCGGCATCCGTTGGTTTCTCAGTGGCGCCGGGGTCCTACTGCTGGGTTGGCTTTTGGGCTCCAGTGTGGCACGCCTGCGCCGCCGGCGCTCATCAGATTATTATAAGCTGTAAACA
>CAMYLW010000318.1 GCA_947259475.1 Thermodesulfobacteriota bacterium | reverse complement strand
TTCAACGCCCAGATCATCCAGCAGGAAGAGATAGTCTTCCTTGGGGATGCCCACATTGTTACCCGACTTCAGACATTGCTCTACCCCTTTGTGAAGAACGCCAGGCACTTTGTCCCGCACCCGGTGGGCCCGGGCAGAACGCATCATTTTCAGCAAATCAATGCTCATGGGACAACCGTGCTCGCAGCGGGCGCACAGGGTACAAATCCAGGGAAAACGTGAATCAATGAGTTCCTGGTCCAGACCCAGCAGAGCCATGCGCACGGCCTTGCGCATGTCCATGCCGTCCACCCCGGTAACCGGGCAGCCGCCAGCGCAGGTCCCGCAGGTGAGACACAGGTCGGGAAATTCTCCCGCCAGCTTGCGCTTCTCCCTCTTATCCAGGATCAATGGCTCAGATTGCATTGGCTTCCTACTTCTGAAATTTCCTCTGCTCAAACCTCTAACGGAGCAGCGGTCACCATGAGACCGCTAAGAGCTCGGTGAGGCTATGTCTTCTAAATATCGAGTTATAGCGCCATCGTACTCGTGGGTGAGGCGGTAGACTTTCTTGGCCAAGCGAAAACGGGTCTCCAGGCTGAGCTGACCGTCGTTGGCCTTCATCTCTGCAATGATGGGCTCATAGTCTCCCGGGTCCACCACCACGGCCACATCTCGATAGTTTTTCGCAGCAGCCCGCAGCATGGTGGGGCCGCCTATGTCAATGTTCTCGACGGCCTCCTCCAGGGTGCAACCCTCTCTGGCAACAGTCTTCTCAAAGGCATAAAGATTCACCACCACCATGTCTATGACTTTAAGGTGGTGGGAAGCCATTGTCTTCATGTGTTCCGGGTTGTCCCGCTGCGCCAGAATTCCCGCATGCACCTTGGGATGCAGGGTCTTAACCCGACCGTCCAGCATTTCGGGGAAACCGGTAAAATCTGAAACATCCTGCACCGTAACTCCACCCTCCCTCATCATGCGGGCGGTGCCGCCAGTGGAAAGGATCTCCACCCCGAATTTCTCTAGCTCTTGAGCAAATTCGAGCAGTCCGGATTTATCTGTGACACTGAGAACTGCCCGCTGGATTTTTCGCTGCATAATCTATGCCTCCTTCGGAGGCACCAGGCAGTGAGAAGTGCTCGGTGCCTACTGCTCTACTCACTAATTTCGATAAGGAGTTTCTCAAATACTTCATTAGCCGCCTGTAATGCCACAGAATCAGGCGGCAGCTCCACCGTGGGCTTCCCTTCCAGATCAAACTGGTAAATAAGATCATCCTCAGGGATGGTGCATACTTCCGGCCCACTCTGATATTAAGCTCATCCACCAGGTCATAAATGCGACGGGCTGAAAGAATCCCACGCCGGCTAGAATCGCTCACTATCAAAAGCAAATCAATGTATTTGGTGGTAAGCCTGCTGAAATGTTCCATCCCCGCCTCATTGTCAACTACCAGGTAGGGGTAGTTATCCATCATCCGTTCGATGAACTTACTCAGCAGGCTATTGGCAGCACAGTAACACCCTGGTCCCTCCGGTCGACCCATAACCATGAGGTCGAAGCCATTAGCCTCCACCAGGGCCTGCTCAACCTTCATTTCTATGAAGATATCCTTCGTCATCCCCACCGGGACGTCCTTCTTCATCATCTCCCTGGCCTCACCCAGGGTCTCTTCCACTTCGAGGCCAAGTACCTCATTCAAATTGGAGTTTGCATCTGCATCCACTGCCAGGATCGGGGTCATCTCATGCTCTTTCAGAAAGCGGACCAATAGCCCGGCAAGAGTAGTCTTACCGGTTCCTCCTTTTCCCGCCATGGCAATGGTGTATCCTTGTTTTTTCACCATCTGAACACCCTATAATAAATTTAGATTGCAGCCCGCCCTGCACTGCCAATCGAGACCAAAGCTTGACGGCTTTCTAAAAAGTCCATCTGCTGTGTTGCGCTTCATCTTTAGTCATTGCGGAGTACCTGTAGGTACGCCTCATTCCTAAAGATTCGCGCGCCTTGCATCTGGAGCTTTTTACTGTGCCGTCTCATTAATGACTTTTTACCAGATCATCAAGCTTGGGTTGTCATGCTCTTCAGGACTGGGCAGCCTTTTTCTTCGGGTGGCAACCACCACACGTGACCGAACCAGCCTGCTTGTTTTCTTTCTTTACTTGGCGATGACAGCTCATGCACATCCGGTGATAGGCCTGCTGCAAGGTCCGCTTGGTTGCATCCAAGTCAGGCTCAAACCGAAAGCCCGCCTCAATCTTGTGGCAGGATGCGCATTTTATGCCTTCTGCATCTTCTTCCAGTTCGCCCTCATCCACAACGTTCTCTCCGCCCTTAAACCGATGGTGGCAATCACCGCACTCGATTTCAGCGTCGATGTGTTGCATGTGGGGAAATTCCACCGGGGGCCGGCTCCTACTGGTGAATACCACGTTATCATCCAACGAAATATCTTCTGGCTGAGCGTCCAGGTTGACCGTCCACAAAAAACTTGCGATACCCAGTATCACCATCAATACCAGAAAACGTCCCCGTCTCATAGTTTGTCTCCCCTTATATACCAGCCCCGCACTGGTCAAATAGATGAGGATAATCAACCGCAAAAATCACATTACAGAATAAATCCGAAACAATTTTCAAATTTCCCAAATTCAAATGATCCAAACATCTAATTGATCAACATTTTTTGAGTATCAAGCTGTTTGAAACATTTGAACATTTGTATTTCGGATTTGTTTCGTGCTTCGGATTTAGGATTTCGAGTTTAGTAGTAGCTCCGTTGCCATCTGGTCTATGTCTTCTCTGCGGTTAGATCCCCCCTTGTAGGAGCCCATACTTACTCTACTCTTCTTCGTCCTCTTCCTTGGCTTTCAATTCTTCCGGAATTATCAGAGCCTCTTCGAACATCTCCTTGAAAGAAAGCACCTTGATTCCCAGCTCATACTCTTTGTCCAGATCTCTGATCTGATCGTAACAGTTGTGACACGGGGTAATGCAGATGCTCGCTCCGGTGGCCCGGATCTGGTCTGCTTTCACCTTGCCGGATCTTATTCGCCTGTCCCTGAAAGCTCCGGCCATGGGTATAGCACCACCACCGCCACCACAACAAAAATTATAGTCGCCGTGTGGTTCCATCTCAACAAAATCTTCACAGAGATACTGGATGATTTCCCGGGCATCTTTGCCACAGCCGCCGTTGCGGCTGACATTGCAGGGGTCCTGGTAGGTGCAGCGTTGGTCACCAAACACGCTCTTGTCCAACTTGAGTCTTCCCTCGCGTAGATAATGCGCAAAAAGCGTTACGCTGTGTACCACCTCAAACTCATGGTCGCGTCCCAACCAGACAGGCGCTTCAAACTGAAGCGCACGCAGGGCGTGCCCTCATTCAGTTATGGCGACGCGTTTTACCTCCAATTCCTCGGCAGCGTCGCGGACCAGTTGCGACACATAGCCTGCAGCTTTTATATCGCCGGCAAACATGGCAAGATTAGTATCGTCCCAGCCTTTGGAAGACATGGTCCAATCTTCGCCGGCCAGATAAAAAACCATTGCAGCCTGGGAGATGTCCATAGGGTAGAACTTGGGCTCCCTGGCATTGACCGTGTAAAGAAGATTGGCCCCCTTCTTGTCGATGGGGATAGTGGCACCGGGAAGCTCTTCCTGGAGTTCTTCCTCCATCCACTGCAGGGTATCGATCCAGTCCTCTTCGCTCACCTCCATCTGGTTACCATGCTCATAATAACTCTCAATGGTTTTCACCAGATTCTCGGGCACCTTGCCCTGAGAAACGCAGAGACCACGGCCTGTACTGGTTATGGTGGCAATGTCAATACCAAAAGGGCAGAACATAGTGCAACGGCGGCACATGGTGCAATCGCCATAGACCGTCCAGTAAAGCTCCTCTAAAAAGGCCTCATCAATCTTGTCTTTCTTCTTGAAGGCCTCCAAGACCTTCTTGCCCTTGACAGCCGGGATCAGCTTGGGATCCCGATCATTGGAGAGGTAAAAGTGGCAGGTGTCAGCACAAAGGCCGCAATGGGCGCATATCTCTAGCCACATCTTGAGGCGGGCATTGGTCTTTTCATCTACGGCTTTCTTGAAAGCCTGGGGATCAACGGCTACTTTTTCCGCCATTTGCTCCTCCTCAGATAACTAGTTTTCGCAATAGCAGCGGTTCCTGGAATCACCAGGAAGGAGCACTCCGCCTGCCAAATTCCATCCCGGTAATCGCCCTGGAAAAGAAAAACATCAGAAAATGGCTCAACTTGGTAAAGGGAATAACCACCAACATGAGTTCGCCAAAAAACATATGCAACAGTATAACGGTTTGATAGTCAAAATATTGATGATAAGCCAGATAACCGGTTACAAACGGAGCCAGGGTCACCGCCAACAGCAGGTAATCGGCTGCTGTGGTAACGATGCGTACGTGAGGTGAAACCAGGCGACGTATCCCTAGGAACAAGCCGCTACCAATGGCAATGAGCGTCATGTAATCCGCAACTGATTCAGGCAGGGACCACCAGCTAATCTCCCACGACTCGTACCAGAGAACTCCATGCGCCAACAAGAAAAGTGGGGTCACAATAAGGCAGATGTGAAAAACGAACCCAA
>CAMYLW010000317.1 GCA_947259475.1 Thermodesulfobacteriota bacterium | reverse complement strand
TAGTCAGGAGTCAGGAGCCAGGAGGGGGAGGAATATTGGAATAATGGAAGCCTGGAATAATGGGTGCAATGAATGCTGCAGGGAAATCTCTTCCGTTACCTCTTAACCCATCATTCCAGCATTCCATTCTTCCCTAAACGCTTAAGTGATACCCCCTGGTTTTGCTGAATACTGACCGCTGATAGCTGGTAGCTAGAAAAATGCATATCGATAATTTCGCCACGGGAGATTCCCTTCTCCACCGTCTTGACCCTCGAGTCAAGATCGTAGTCGCCGCTCTGTTCTCAGTGGTGGTGGCAGTGGCGGACAGGTACGGTTGCCTGGCAACGGCTGTTTGTCTTTCCCTTACCCTCCTGTTTCTCGCCCGCCTTTCCTTGAGAGAAGTTTTTTTGCGGCTTCTGGTAGTAAACGCTTTTATTGTTTTCCTCTGGCTCTTTCTGCCCTTCACCTATGGCGGAGAAAAGCTCTTCAGCATCGGTCCTCTGGATGCTACCCGGGAAGGGGTTATCTACGCCCTGCTCATAACTGTCAAATCTAACACCATCGTTCTCGCCCTGATTGCACTCCTGGCCACCTCACCGGTCATTACCTTGGGTCATGCTTTGAGCCACCTCTATGTTCCAGACAAGCTGATTCATCTGCTATTTTTCACGGTCAGGTACCTCCAAGTGTTTCATTTGGAATATGATCGGTTGCGTGACGCCATGAAGATTCGAGCCTTCAAACCTGGCACCAATGTGCACACGTATAGAAGTTTCGCTTACCTGATTGGCATGCTGCTCATTAAAAGCTTCGATCGAGCTGACCGCATCCGTAAGGCCATGCTCTGCCGCGGATTTCATGGCAAATATTATCTCCTTAGCCACTTTGAACTACAACGAGTGGACGTGATCATGTTGGTGATCATGATGCTTCTTGTAAGTGGCATGGCGTCATTGCAATGGATAATTCTGAAGTAATCATAAGGTTCAAAGGGCTCTCTTTCACCTACCATGATAACCAGTCGC
Organism: Thermodesulfobacteriota bacterium; assembly: GCA_947259475.1. Lineage (GTDB taxonomy): Bacteria > Desulfobacterota > Syntrophobacteria > BM002 > BM002 > BM002. Next base: position 3,800 of record CAMYLW010000317.1, on the reverse strand, counting down.
ATCGGCCGGTGCTGGATGATCTCAATTTGCAGATCAGTCGTGGTGAACGGGTTGGTCTGATTGGCGACAACGGCAGTGGAAAGACCACGCTCTTTCACCTGCTGATGGGTCTGCTCCGCCCGACTGCGGGAGCAATAGAAGTGTTCGGCGAGGAGCGCCAAAAGGAGAAAGACTTCAGAGAGGTGAGGGAGAAAATCGGGCTGCTGTTCCAGGATTCTGACGACCAGCTTTTCTGCCCCACGGTAGCGGAAGACGTGGCTTTCGGTCCGCTGAATCTTGGCAAGAGTCAAGAGGAGGCTTTGGCGATCACTCGGGAGGTGCTGGAACGTTTGGGACTGGAAGGATTTGAGGACCGTTTGACCTACAAGTTGTCGGGGGGAGAAAAAAGGCTGATTTCCCTCGCAACTGTTTTAGCCATGAAACCCGAGGTACTCATTCTGGACGAACCCAGTACAGGGCTTGACGAAGACACGGTTGAGCGGCTCACTGAAATACTGAGAAGTTCCGATTTAACCTACCTTATTGCCTCCCATAATAGCGATTTTCTCTCCAAGACCACCGACATTGTCTACCGCCTGGAACGGGGTAAGTTGACTAGCCCGGTCAGTTAAAGGTGTGAACGCTTACATTCGACTTAGACTGACACCTTCCCACAGAAAATCTGTTTCATTGCATCCAACGGACTCTAGGCTTAATATATCTACATCGTTGATATGCATATTATGACCGTAATCCTGTAATCTTAACTTTCCTTAGCCGTGGTTGAATCTCTCTAGGACAGCGCTATGGCAGCGATACAACCACCACTCCATTAACAGGAGGCATACAATGAAAGCAGCAGCAAAGGAGAATATTCATTGGGGACGAGCAGCACGAGTCTTTCGGCGTTGCGCAACAACAAGCATGGTTGCGACAATCGTCCTTGCTCTTCTGTGGGGTTCTGTCCTCGCGGCTGAGCAGACAACTACTGAAAACGCTGATGCGCCCCCGAAATATAAGGTTTCGGAAGACGAGTTTGGACGGGGCTCTCCCCGAGGCACAGCGAAGGGCTACCTCGCCGCCTGCCGCAAGGGCGACTATGAGAAAGCAGCAAACTACCTTGACCTGCGTCGTATTCCGGGAGACGGACCAACAGTTGCCCGCCTGCTCCAGATCATTCTCTCACGCACACTGTGGGTGGACGTTGAGGCCCTAAGCACGGAGCACGGAGGAAGGTCGAACGACGGCTTGCCCTCGTACCGTGATCGACTCGGCACCATTGACACGCAAGAAGGCAAGGTTGACATTCTGCTGCAGCGCGTTCCCCGAGAGGATGGAGTTAGCATTTGGAAGTTTGCTGGGGTCACCGTCGCACAGGTTCCAGATCTATACAATGAGTTCGGCTATGGAGTGTTGGAGCGCTTTCTGCCAAAGATTTTCTTCGAACTCCAGTTTCTTGATATCGCCCTGTGGCAGTGGATTGGTCTTCTTGTCCTAATTTTGCTTGCTGCTGTCGTATCCTGGTTTTTGACGGTTTTCGTAGTGCGGCTTCTTGGAACGGTGGTGGCCTTCACCAAGACGACTATTGACGACAAAATGCGCGTCGAGGCCGCAGGTCCGATTCGTCTGGCAATTGCTGTGTTGCTCTTTCGCACAGGGCTCGTGCCGCTGAGCCTTGGAGTAAAGGCGACGGGATTCATATCGTCACTCCTCAGCGCTTTATTTATAGTGGCCGTTACCTGGCTGCTGCTCCGGGTCACCAATGTGCTGTCCTCAGTGGTCGAGGAGCGGCTGGTGGGGCGCGATGAAGTGGGCGCTGTGGCCCTAGTACCCCCGGGCCGGAAATTCGTCAAGGCAATCGTGGTGATTTTTGCCTTCGTCGCTATCCTTAGCAACTTTGGGTTCAACGTTGCCACTCTGCTAGCAGGTCTGGGTGTGGGCGGTATCGCTGTGGCCCTTGCCGCTCAGAGAACCATTGAGAACCTCTTCGGTGGCATCATGCTTTACGCCGACCGACCGGTGAAAGTGGGAGACTTCTGTCGTTTCGGCGAGAAGATGGGGACGATAGAGGAGATCGGCATTCGTTCGACTCGGATTCGAACGCTGGACCATACCGTGATTACAGTTCCGAATGCCAAGTTCTCGAACATGGAGCTCGACAATATAACCGCACGGGAGCGAATACGACTCCTTGCCACACTCACCGTTCGCTACGAAACAACACCAGATCAGCTGCGGTACATCTTGGTTGAGATTCGGAAGTTGCTCTATTCTCATGAACCTACGCCCAAACTGCTGACTGGGCCGAATTCCTCGGCATCAGGGAAGACATCTTCCTGCGGATCATGGACATCATCGAGGCCAGCGGTAGCGGATTTGCTTTTCCGTCGCAGACTTTGTATATGGGAAAGGACGATGGCCTTAAGGCGGAGAGAGTTCGGGAAATTTCTGAGAAGGTTCAACAGTGGCGAGAGCACAACGAGATCTATCTGCCGAATTTTCCTGGCAACAAGATAGAAGAGTTCAAGGGAACACTGCCATATCCCCCGGAGGGCTCGCCGGAGCATCGGGGGACGGATTCTTAATGAGCCGGGCCAGTCATCAAGGAGGAGATCATGGTGAACAATGACGGGCTAATAGCAGCCTATTGATGTTAGCTTTAGAATATCCCTGAATATTTGACATGTGCTTATCAGATGTGGACTCGGATGACCGCCATCGAGGTCGGTAGTATCTGAAGCCCTCGCTTGTCCCTCGGACTGTCGATTACGTACTCCACAGTTTGGCTTTTGAGACCCAACTCCCACATCTGGTAACGAGTTTTCAAGAGGGATAGTGTGAACTAAGGGAATCTCCACTTCAGAGTCTCACCTATTGTCCCATCAAGGAACAAGCTGTTGGCCATTTCCAATTTTGTGATTTACTAATGAGACTTTCCACATTATAAAGCTGTCAATACACCATTAATCTAAGGTTAGGCGACTAGCAACTAGTGCTATCCAAGAACGTCCGCTTTTGACCCAAAGCCGACCAAAACTATCGATCACTAGATTCCAGCTCTAGTTATGATTGGTGTCCATAGAGGATGCCCATGAAAGCGATTGTATTTACACAATATGGACCACCGGATGGTCTTGAACTAAAAGAGGTCCCAAAACCTTCGCCGAAGGACGATGAATTACTGATAAGTGTTCACGCTTCGTCTATCAATTCGTGGGACTGGGAGTTCCTAAACGGTATACCGTTTATAAACCGCCTCATGTTTGGACTCCTAAAGCCAAAGCCAGGGAAGCAGATACTCGGAGCTGACATAGCGGGGACGGTCGAGGCAGTCGACAGACACGTAACGCGATTCCAGCCAGGAGATGAGGTGTTTGGGGATCTCTGGGATAACTGGGGTGGTTTTGCGGAATATGCCTGTGCGCATGAAACTGCCCTGGAACCGAAACCTGCAAATTCGACTTTTGAGGAAGCAGCCGCCGTACCTCAAGCAGGCGTCTTGGCCCTGCAAGGACTTCGCAAAACCGGACCAATGCAGCCGGGACAGAAGGTATTGATTAATGGAGCTGGTGGCGGTGTGGGTACATTTGCAGTTCAGCTTGCCAAGCTCTCCGGGACTGAAGTAACGGGAGTAGATGCCTCACATAAGTTGAATGTCGTTCGCTCGGTTGGCGCAGACCACGTTATCGATTACACCCAAGAAGATTTCACGAAAAGCGAAGAACGTTACGACCTGATTCTTGATTGTCAGGGGTTTCGATCCATGTTCGATTATAAGCGCACGTTAAGACCCGGTGGAACCTATGCCATGGTCGGCGGGC
>CAMYLW010000316.1 GCA_947259475.1 Thermodesulfobacteriota bacterium | reverse complement strand
AACGGGCTAAACTGGCAACTGGTACAACGGGCTAAACCGGCAAACGGACTGTTTGAATGGACTTAACCAAGTCTCCAAACAAGATTTTTGTTTTAAGCGTAGTGGGAGTAGTGGTTTTTCTATAGGTGCTGGTGTGGCTGTTCGGTACCCAACCTGAGATGATCCAGCCAGATATTCCACTGGATACGTCGTTAGCAGTCCTATTGCAAGGTAGCAAGAAAGTTGAAGAGGAAGAGGAAAGGGTCAAGGAGCCAATACCTGATACCTGGGGTCGGGATCCATTTGCCCTGCCCTATTGGACCAAAGAAGACGACGGAACCAAAAGCCAACCAGTAAGAGACGCTCGATCCGAACCAGAGCGAACAGGAGGCAAGTCGCAATACAAGCTTTCTACCATTTTGATCAGTGGCTCCAACCGACTGGCTGTCATCAACTACCGGGTCTACTTGGAGGGAGACAAGATTGGTGGCGAAAAAATCTCTGAGATTACATTGGACCACGTAGTCCTGAGCGATGGTTCAGAGGAGCGAGTGCTGAGGATTGCCAAGTCGCGAACAAAGGTGACAGTACATAATTCCCGGGCGAAGTGAACCATCCCGTTGGCTCAGTTGTGAGTGGTGGTAAGGATTCACCACAAGGATCACAAAGAATTTTGTGGAAAAGGTTCTGGCCACGAATTCAATATCATAGTCGCGTTCCTTTGTGAGCTTCGTGCTCTTTGTGGTTCGGAAACTTAGGACTTTTAACCAATTGAGGGTCATAATCTTTAGATTTGTCCACGAGTGGAGAAAGATGCTCAGCCGGAAAGTCTTGATCAGCGGCTTGGTGGCGATTGCTGCATTGTCCTTCTTGTCTTTTGAGCAAGGGTGTGCCAGCAAGCCCCAATTAGTAACTGAAACTGAGCAACCGCCACTGCGGTTAGTCGTTTCTGGTGATCCACTTGAGGAACTAACCGTTCCCCAGTTCCAGGAAGAGGAACCGGCGCAGATCGCTATTGGTGCCCCGAGCAAGCTGTATTCCCTTAGGGTTCGCAAAGGAGAACTCCATGACGTGCTTCTGGGCTTTGCTCAGGAGAGCGGCGAGAACTTGGTGATTGATCCTGAGGTGGCCGGCATTGTGACCATGAACCTCAACCGGGTAACCCTAGAACAGGCCCTGGACGCACTACTGACACCATTGGGCTTTACCTATTGGAGGGAGGGGCGTCTTATCCGGATTTCGAAGCCAAGGATGGAGACCCGGTTTTTTGCGGTCAATTACGTCAGTTCTAGCAGGGAGGGCAGCAAAACCATTGTTGCAACGGACGGCTCCGGAACGGGTGGTGAAGAAGGCAGCATTAGCAAGACCCGGTTCAAAGGCTCTGAGCATTCAGACTTCTGGGCAGAGATCCAAGAAGGCTTGACCGCTATGATTTTTGGTGATACGAGCCCGAAAGCAATGGTCAGTACCCATCAGGGAAGGGTATCCTCTAGCTTAACAAGCCCAGACGGAAGAAAGCTTGTGATAAGCCGGTTGAGTGGTCTCATACAGGTGAGCGACTATCCTAAGAAATTGAGGGAAGTGGCGAGGTTTCTTGAGCAGATGGAGGCTCATAGTCTTCGTCAAGTTCTCATCCAGGCCCGCTTTTTGGAAGTGGGCCTGAGCGAAGAGTTCGATACCGGTATCCGCTGGGATAAAATCCAAGAGCAATTACTAAATCTAGATATCTCCCGCTCGTCACTCTCCTGGGACATCGATGGTGGGACAGCTAGCACCAAAGGTGTGCTGGCAATTGTCAGTGATTCCAAGTCGCCTGCTGGGACCGAATTTGTTTTTGCTGAATTAGTCAAAGCGTTAGAGACGCAAGGCAAGGTGAGGGCGCTGGCCAGCCCCAGACTGGCTACCCTCAACAACCAGAAGGTGATTGTCAAAATTGGCAGGCAGGATGTATATTTTACCTCTGAGATAAGCCAGACCTCAGAAAATGTCTTGCAGTCTTTTACTCCCAACACCATTGATGTTGGCGTCATCCTGGACGTAACCCCACAAATCGCCCCTGATGGACAGATTATCATGAACATCCACCCCAGCATAACTGCAGAGTTCGATAGGGTGAGAGCGCCGGACGGTTCTGAGTTTCCGCTTCTTCAAATTGGTGAGACAGACACGGTTGTGAGGGTACTAGACGGACAAACCATCGTCATTGCTGGTCTCTTGCAGGAAAAAGACCAAAAAACACGGAACTCTCTTTCCTGCATTCTGTTCGGGTCCACCAACCGACAAGCAGAAAAGACTGAGTTGGTAATTTTACTCAACCCTAAGGTGCTGACTGGTAAGCGGCTTTATTAATTGACCAGCAAACACAATAGGCAATTGGCTTTGCTTGGGCAGGAAGATGCCTGGCCGATAGACTATTTTAAGCCTTGAGATAGGATTATGTATCTCGAATTTTTTAGCCTTCGCGAAAAACCTTTCGGGTTGACTCCTGACCCCAGGTTTCTCTTTTTCAGTGAGAAGCACCGGGAGGCCCTGGACCATCTTCTCTATGGCATTCACCAAAAAGAGGGTTTTGTGCTCATCAGCGGCGATACCGGCACTGGTAAGACCACACTGTGCCGGGCACTTATGGAGCGACTTGACCCCGACGAGGTTACCACCGCCCTTATCCTCAATCCCCTGCTCAACGAAACGGAGCTGCTAAAAGCCATTTTGGAGGACTTTGGCTTGCCGGCCACGGGGGCCACCAGAAAAGAGTTGCTGGATGTGCTCAATCGTTTTCTTTTGAAGACGCTGGCTGCAGGCAAGACAGCGGTGCTGATCATCGATGAAGCGCAAAATCTCTCCACCAACTGTTTGGAGCAGGTTCGGCTCCTTTCCAATTTAGAGACCGACAAAGAAAAGCTGATTCAGATTATCCTGGCTGGGAGCGAGGAACTGCCGGCCAAGTTGGAAAAGTCTGAGCTCCGCCACTTGCAGCAGCGTATCTCGATTCGCTACCACCTCAGATCCCTGGATAGACAGGAGGCAAGAAGGTATCTGCAACATCGTCTGAACATGGCAAGAGCTGCGGGGAGCACTGCCTTCGAGAAGGGGGCGCACAGAGAGATCTACCGGTTTTCCAGAGGGGTGCCTCGACTCATGAATATAATTGCCGAGCGCTCCCTGTTGGCCGCCTATCTAAGGCAAAGCCGCAAGATAAGACGTGTTGATGTGCTGGAAGGGCGGCAGAGTCTGAGCGGCAGATTTCCGAGCAGTCGTCGCCGGGCATTCCTATGGTTTGGCCGGAAATGGCGGCATGCCCCTGTTGCGTTTCTTCTGGTGCTCCTAGGAATTGCACCGCTGCTGGTCCCGGCAGTTCGGAAGAC
>CAMYLW010000315.1 GCA_947259475.1 Thermodesulfobacteriota bacterium | reverse complement strand
GCCACCTTGCAAGCGCTCTTGGGAACTCTTATGATACGCCGCTTTGTTGGCTTCCCCAGTCCGCCGGGTCGGCTAGGCGATATCGCCAAGATAATGGCGCTGGGCGGACCAGTGAGTTGCCTGGTCAGCGCCGGTGTTGGAGTAGCGAGCCTGTTGTCGTTCGGTGGTCTTGAGTGGGGTGACTCTGTGTTCCACCTGGGTACCTGGTGGCTGGGAGACACCCTGGGTGTAGTTGTCATTTTACCCTTGATATTGGCCTGGGGCTTGGATTTGCCGCAATCACAGCTGCGCTTGCGGCTCTCGGTGGTGTTGCTGGTGTTAATTGTGGGTGCGCTGAATGTTGTCTTGTTTCTCAATGTGCGTTCAGGACAATGGAAGCGCACCCTATTGGTATTCGAGCGCCGAGTCGACCACTTGGCCATAGCCTTGAATACAAACCTTGAGTCCTACATTGCAGTTCTCCATTCAATAGAACGGTTATACAGAGCCAGTCAAGAGGTCGATCGGGACGAGTTTCATCGATTTGTTGAGCTTTCGTTCGCGCGCCATTCTGGCATTCAGGCGCTGGAATGGATTCCCCGGGTGTCGGCTGCGCAGCGGCGCGAGTACGAGGAGGGCGCCAGGCGTGACGGCTATCTCAGCTTTCAGATTACAGAACTAAACCCCCAAGGGCAAATACAGCCAGCTTCGAGGAGAGCCGAATATTTTCCCGTCTACTACGTAGAGCCTTACAAAGGGAATGAACGGGCTCTGGGGTTTGACCTGGCGTCTAATCCTGCTCGCCGGGAAGCGTTAACCAGAGCGCGCGATACAGGTGAACCAACTGCCACCTCGCGAATTACGCTGGTGCAGGAGACCGGGCGCCACTTGGGCGTGCTCATCTTCGTGCCGATCTATGCTGAGGGGCTGCCCCACGAAACTGTGGAAGAACGCAGAAAGAATCTGCAAGGTTACGTGCTGGGAGTCTTCAGAATTGAAGACATGTTGGAGGCGGTGATAAAAACCTTCGCCCTTCAGGGGATCTACTTCGAGCTTAATGACGAAACTGCTGCACCCGAGGAAAAGTTGCTGTATGTGAGCGGCTCGCGATTACAAGAACAGACAATCTCAAAGATGGAGGATTGGCAACATCGCATCTTAGAAAAATTCAACCGGATTTTCATTATGGATATGGCAGGACGCCAGTGGTTGCTACGATTCTCTCCGACCAGCGAATTTTTCGCCGGGAAGCAGACTGCGGAGGCCTATACAGTACTTACGGGTGGCTTGCTTTTTACCTGCTTGCTCGGGACCTTTCTGCTTGTGGTAGCAGGCCATACTGCCATGACCGAAAAAGTGGTGGTGGAACGGACTGCCGAACTATCAAAGACCAATATAGATCTTGAGCGAGAGATTGCAGAGCGCAGACGTGCGGAGGTTGCCGTAGTTGAGAGTGAGGCGAAAAATCGCGCCATTGTGACCACTGCTGTTGATGGAATTATAACCATCAGCGAGGGTGCGATTGTTGAACAATTCAACCCCGCTGCCGAGCATATTTTTGGTTATAAGGCTGAAGAGGTGATCGGACGGAATGTCAACATGTTGATGCCCGAACCCTACCACAGCCAACATGACGGCTATTTGGGAAACTACTTACGCACCGGCAAGGCCAAGATCATAGGCATCGGACGCGAGGTCGCCGGGCGACGCAAGGACGGCACCATTTTCCCCCTTGATCTTGCCGTGAGTGAAGTGCGGTTGGAGGATCGGCGGACGTTCACCGGCATCATCCGTGACATCACTGACAGGAAGCAAGCAGAGGAAGGATTGCATAAAGCGAAAGAGGAGGCAGAGGTCGCCAACCGGGCCAAAAGCGAATTTCTTGCCAGTATGAGCCATGAAATCCGGACCCCGATGAATGCTATTATTGGTATGGCTGATCTTCTCTGGGAAACCCGCTTGGACTCTCAGCAACGCGAATACGTTGAAATATTCCGGTCAGCCGGAGAAAACCTCCTTGCCCTTATAAATGATCTCCTTGATCTCAGCAAGGTGGAGGCCGGTCATATTGAACTTGAGGTGATCGATTTTGACCTCAAAGAAATTGTTGAAAAAGTGTGCGAGATCATGGCCTTGCGCGCCCATGAAAAGGGATTGGAATTGTGCTGCCAGATTATGGAAGACGTACCGTTGAAACTGGAGGGTGATCCTCTGCGGCTACGGCAAATACTCCTTAATCTGGCTGGCAACGGGATCAAGTTTACCGAAAACGGTGAGGTAGTTGTTGAGGTCAGAAGAGCTCCAGAAGTGCAAGAAAATGAAAAAATGGAGCTCCTTTTCTCGGTGGTCGACACCGGAATCGGGATCGCACCTGAAAAAACAAGTACTGTCTTTGAGCGCTTTACCCAAGTCGACTCTTCCACCACCCGCCAGTACGGTGGAACTGGGCTCGGTTTGAGCATCTCAAAGTTTCTGGTCGAATTGATGGACGGACAGATATGGGTCGAGAGTGAAGTGGGAAAAGGGAGCACCTTTTATTTTACTGCTCAATTTGGAGTGCAGGCCAAGCCTGAAGAGAAGGTTGAACTACCACCTGATGTACTGAAAGGTCTCAAGGCCATTCTCATAGATGATAATGCCACAAATCGTCTCATCCTCAGTAAAATGCTTTCCGACTGGGGGGTCTTGGTGACCGAGACTGAGGACGGCGAGACTGCTTCGAGGTGGCGGAAAAAATTGGAGAGGGGAGCACCTTCCCCGGTTTGGCAGTTATGATGCTCACTTCTGACAACCGCAGCGGTGATATTGCCAGAGCCCAGGATCTTGGGATGTCTGCCTACATGGTTAAACCCATCAAACAGGCAGAATTAAAGGAAGCCCTGATTTCTGCGCTTGCCAAAATCAGTGTTGCCAAGGAGAGGCCAAAGGAAGAGCCTGAACTGCCCGAGGCCGAAGTTCGACCGTTACACATTTTGCTTGTTGACGACGCCGAGGACAATCGGTTGCTCGTGCAAGCATACCTCAAGAAGACCCCTCACAAGATTGAGGTGGCTGAGAACGGTGAGATTGCCGTCCAAAAGTTCATAGCTGGACAATACGATCTCGTGCTGATGGATATGCAGATGCCGGTAAAAGATGGCTATACCGCCACCAGAGACATCAGACGGTGGGAAGAAGAAACAAAGGCAACACAAACCCCCATTGTTGCGCTCACAGCACATGCGCTCAAAGAAGACAAGCAAAAGAGCCTTGATGCAGGATGTGATTCTCATCTCATTAAGCCCATTAAGAAGGGTGATTTGCTCGAAGCCATCAATCAATATGCGAAAGCATAATTGATACTATGAATGGGGTGAAATTCGACTCCCAATTTGAGAGTTACTTGTGTGACATTAATCTGATTCAGGAGGAGAATTGATGGAGCGAAATAATGACTCTGGGCCGATAATCGTCAAGGTGGATTCTGATCTTGAAGATATCATTCCAGGATTTCTTCAGCACAGGCAAGGCGATATCGAAGCGATTCTGGAGGCTTTAGAAAAGAGTGACTATGAAACTATAAGGATTTTGGGCCACAACATGAAGGGAGCAGGTGGAGGCTATGGGTTTGAGGTTATTACTGATATTGGCAGCGCAATCGAGGAGGCCGCCAAGATTAACGATGCGGCTGAAATTAAGAAATCTTTACATGAACTTTCAATGTATTTGGAGCGGATAGAAATAGTTTTTGAACCCACGTAGTCCTTGTTTGCCAGGAATTCATTTTGTCCACCGCAGGTCACTCAAGATGAAGGTTCAGAGGAATATTGGTTATGCGCATTCTTATTGCAGAAGATGACAAAGATTCTCAGGAACTCCTCAAGAGGATTTTGCTGAAAGAAAACTACGAGGTTATAGCCGCCAATGACGGTCTTGTTGCCTGGGAAATCTTTCAAAGAGAAGATATTCGCTTGGTGATAACCGACTGGCTTATGCCTCAGATGGGTGGTCTCGAGCTCTGTGAAAGAATTAGGAATACAGAAACCCCAGGATATGTCTACATTATTCTTGTGACCTCGAAGGAAGAAAAAAAAGACATCGTTAAAGCAATGGATGCGGGGGCTGATGATTACGTTACCAAACCATATGATAAAGGAGAGCTTCTCGCTCGAGTGCGTTCAGGGCAACGGATCATCTCGCTGGAGCAGGAAATCAGCAAGAAAAACCAGGATCTTCTAGCTGAGCAGGAAAAGTCCGAGCGTCTGTTGCTCAGCATCTTTCCCCAGGCCATTGCCGACAGGCTGAAACAAGAGACCAGCGCCATCGCCGAGAGCTTTTCGGATGTTTCGATCCTTTTCGCAGACATCAACAATTTTTCAAGTATCACGGCTCAGAAAAGTCCTATCGAGGTGGTTGAATTGCTCGGGCAACTATTCTCGGCCTTTGATCTATTGGCCGATCAGCACGGCCTTGAAAAGCTCAAAACCATCGGCGACGCTTACATGGTGGTGGGGGGGGTTCCGGTGCCGCGGCAGGATCACGCTGAAGCCATTGCTGAAATGGCTTTCGCCATGCAAAAGGAAGTCGTCCAACATAATTTGGGGATTGGCAAGCCGATGCAGTTACGCATTGGAATCAATAGTGGGCCCGTGGTTGCAGGCGTCATCGGCACAACCAAGCTAGCGTACGATCTTTGGGGCGAAACAGTCAATATTGCCGCCCAGATGGAAGCATACGGGTTACCAGGCAGCATACAGGTCACGGCTGCAACCTATGAACGATTGCGGCACAAATATCTATGTGAGGAGCGGGGCGAGTTCTATGTGAAAGGGAAAGGTCTTCTCCGCACCTATCTGCTCATTGGACGAAAGGGACCTGGCGGCTAACTGGAAAAAACACAGCTCTGTACGAGTTTCAACGATCTATTGAGCTCATTTTCGGTTTATACTGACATTATTCGAAGATCTTGCTCGCGTTCGGACCGCACCTGGAAAGATGTGTGCCATCCCACAGCGGTTGCAGCAACATTTGAACACTCACTGCGGGCCTGGGTTTTTAGGGTTGCGCCATGACAATGATTACTCAAGTTGGGCTTTCTGCCCAGGAAGGGTGGCGAGAGCTTCGGTACCTGGCCGCGGTAATATGGACCGTGTTGTCCAAAAGTGCCAGACCGCGTAACTGGAGGAGCGCGGTACGCGCTGAACTTTCTCGCCAGCTTATCTCTGCGGGGATTGAATCCACCTGGTTTGTCTCGCGCGTGGCCCTTGCGGTGGGAATATCTGTGGTGGCCCAGGCACTCGTTTGGTTGAACAAAATCGGTCAATCTAAGTTATTGGGCCCATTATTGGTTACTGTGATGATCCGAGAGGCCGTTCCCGTGATTACAAACCTCCTCGTTATCGGGCGGAATGGGACAGCAATTACAGCAGAATTGGCCAATATGAAAGTTTCAGAGGAAGTACGCGTTTTGGATGCGCAAGGACTCGATCCATTCATCTATCTGGTTATGCCCCGTGTCCTATGTCTTACCGTATGTGTTTTGTACCTCGGCGTCGTTTTCATCTTCATCTCTTTTGCGAGCGGCTATTTCTGTGGGCTATTGCTGAGCCCAAATATCAGTGACCCTTCTACCTTTGTTAACACAATCCTAAATGCGGTGGATCCGGTAGATGTGATCAGCTTTCTTGCTAAAAGTGTGATCCCTGCTTTGTTCACGGGTGCAATCTGTTGTGCGGAGGGACTCCGGGTGAGTTCAGCAGTCACTGAAGTCCCAGGAGCGGCTAGACGAGCTTTGACTCGTTCCGTTGTGTTTCTTTTCTCCATTTCCGCACTGGTCTCTTTCCTGACCTACTTGTAGGACATGCCAATGGGTGTCACACTTCCCTTTCCGGTGGTCTGGACGATGTCGCTGATTCATGATGCCCACTTGGTTAATCTGGACAGCGGAAGAACTGCGCGCGGTGTCGAATTTCGCCCGCCGCAACGGGCTGCGGTTCGTCTGCGATGAAATCCACCACGATCTGATTTTTCCCGGGCACAGCTTCCTGCCGATGGATATGGCGCATCCTGACGGGCGCGATTGTAC
>CAMYLW010000314.1 GCA_947259475.1 Thermodesulfobacteriota bacterium | reverse complement strand
CTCTATCTGATTGTGTACCCCGAGTCCTTTCAGAACAGAGAAGCTGACTGCAAGCAATGGCACTATGGCCAGTAGCGTTGTGTAGACCAGACTCATGGCTCTAAGGGTGAGTTGTCCTTCAAGCAGATCACGTATGACCACGTAGAACATCCGAAGCACCTTGCTGAGCCAATTCTTCCACCAGGGCAAAGAGGACAGGTCCCCTTCCCATATTCTTTGTCTTAAGACTGCCTCCACTCTATTCTTGTCAATCATGGCAAGTAGTCAACACTCCCGACCATTTGGTATGAGGTACACAAGCCCATATTTCCTTTACGGTTAACCGCTAGATATTGTTTAATAATGGTCACTAAAACGAAAAATGTCAACAAGACAGTCCCTCTACCTACCATGACATCATGCCCTGGGTATTTAATGCAGCTTGGTGTTTGAGATTCAGCAGCATCTCGATCACTCACCGGTGGCAGTTCATCCTCGGAAACTTCTATCCCTTTGATCTCACATACTATTTTTAGCCAATTCAAAACATTAATTCCCTTCTGTCAGTTGGCACCTTTATTGCGAGGGTGTGTAAGAATCATCGGGGCGGAAACCAAGCAATCATAAAAACAACTGAATTGGGGGGGATGTCGCAGCCGTGAAACCAGCAACCCTGACAGGGTCCAACCGCAATCATTCATGGGCCAGAGCTTTACCGGCAAAGACAGCCAGTATCTGGTGGTGGGCTCTAATTTCGCTAATTACCGCTTCCTGGGTAGTAACTACTCCAATTCCCCTTTTTGCTGCCCAGAAGTATTATTACATTCATGTGGGTTCATTCAGGGCCAAGAAAAACGCCATCAAGGTAGCACAGGGTCTGAAAGAAAAAGGTTTTGCTGCTGTGGTTAGCGGCGAACAAGTGCCAAACAAGGGATACTGGTATCGCATTTATGTGGGTCCAATTTCATCCTTGCAACAAGCTAGACTACAAAGCTCTGAATTGAAGAAAAAAGGACTAACCAAGTACACGGCAATCTTCAAGAAATATCCTTTCCGTGACGACTCGGAGAAAAAGGCCAGTGTGGCGAAGAAAGCGGCGCCGATAGGGGCGGCTGCCGCAGGCATAAAGGTAAGCCGGCCCCCAAAAACAGCACCGGCAGTCAGAAAAAAGCCACCTACCACTGTCACCCCAGCAGAAGAACGCCAAAAGATGACCTATCAACAACCAAAGCCAGCTGCCAAAGCCGTTAAGAAGCCTCCTAAGCAGACGCGAGAGCTGCAGCGAAGGGGAGATGGCCAGAACATTCCCGGAGGCAAATTTTCTCTGTCTTTGGGTAACACGTACCGGGAGGTTAAAACTGAAGTGACCGACCGCACCCTCATCACCACTAACGGCGCAACTACCTCACAGAATGTTCCGATATCCAGTGGTGAAAAAAATGATTTCGATACAAAAATGAATCTTACCATGTTACGTCTCGGGTTCGGAATAACAGACTACCTGGAGATCTTTGGAGATATAGGAGCTTGCTACCACGATTTTGAGGACTTTAAACTGGCCTATGGAGGCGGCTTACGGTTGAATCTTTTCGAAGCAAAGAGTGGCAGGTTAAAGGGGTTTTACTTTGCTCTCCAAGGTGAGTATCTCAAGGGGAAGTTGGAGAGTGATTACCAGTCAGTTCAAAGCAACAAGTTCTCCAAAAAGGCTGACTGGTGGAACTTTACTGCTAAGGGAGAGGTCGGCTATACCATTAATCGATTTGCTGTTTACGCCGGAGCGACTTATTTCGTCTATCGTGAAGATACCGACCGCAAACAAAAGGAAAATCTTCCGGTTGGTTTGACTTCAGTCAAGTTCAAGGATGACCTTAAAGAGGAGAATAAATTCGGTGCCTACGGGGGCCTCAATGTGTACCTGACTCCTGGTCTACTATTAAACGTGGAGGGTCAAGTAAACACCCAAAATAGCATTACAGCCGCCCTTGAATATCGCTTCTAATCTCACTATCCAGGCTAAATCAAGCTAGATTGGTTTAATAGAAAAGTGACTCCTTTCTGCAGATCAGCAGGGAAAATAAACTGTTCGAATGCAGGAGGCCCGGTGGGATCCATCTCAATCTGAACGGTGTAGCCTTGTTCCGGAACCAGCCAGAAAATTGAGAAAGCCGGATTGTCCTCCACAACCACAATCCGGGTGTACTCTTCATCCCCTGTACTAAAGCCACCACTTAAATCCTTATCCATGAATACTGTGACCATGGCTTCTGTGGTGTCATATTCAGCAAAAGTCTCCGGGGCAATTTCCCCGCGAATTGCAGCTGCCTCTTCCGTATTATTGATATGAAGAACAGGGTTTAGCTCGTAAGAGTAAGCAGACAAAGACCCGGTTGCTGCTAGGGACTGGCTCAGGTCAAAATCGATGGTAAGATCCGTGGTTCTGCCGTCTCTTAGATCAAAGTAAAAGCCTTTCTCAATCACCAGGTTTCCTGAGGGAATAGCAACAGCATAAAATCTGCCATCCCTCAGCACGGCTGCGCTGCTGATCGACATTCGGATCCGGTCATATGTGCCGGACGCCAGGCTGGCCGGCTGCACCAAGGTTGTTGTTCTGCCCGCTTGCAACTTCAGCAAGTCTACAGAATATGGGGTTTGAAATAGGGGCAGCGAGTACCACTTACCACCATCTTTGTGGACAAAAAACTCCTCGAAGGTGATGAATACTGCCTCAACCCCATGTGGTAGCGCCGGCTTGGCATCTGTTACCCGCACAAATAGTTTACTAGTGCCCCCATTAAAGGCCACGAAAAAAGAGACTTCACAGCCGATGAGAAACACCACCGCCAGTACTGCCAGGAGTGATTTAAAAACCCTTTTCCTCGTCATAACCCTAGGAAGAAGTAATCTCGTCTGAATAACTGTTCTTGGCTAATCCCTTGGCAATCAGGAGAAGTAGATGACAATGGCAAGAGAATAGCCCAATTTCTGCATGAAGGTCAAGCTGGGTCAGCCCGGGTTACAAAAAGGTTGTGAAGATGTTAGTCTAACTTGGAAACCAACCCCAGAGAGAGCTACAATAGTCTTTCCCCCATGCGGGAGTCAGTTGGAGTAATGGAGCATCCCGAAGCATCAAATTACAAGCACCAAATCTCAGAGTTTTAGGTGTCAGGTGTCAGGTGTCAGGAAAAAGAAACATAGAAGCTGCAACGTGTTGGAGCGAAGCGGAAATCCCGTCTGAAGCGAAGCGGCAGCAGGGAACACTGACACCTCCATCCGCCCTGAACACTGAAACCTTGGTCAAAGAGACTTCCACATGACAAGAAGTTTTTTCATTTGTCTACTAATACTACTTGGTCTACCATCCCTGAGCCTCGGAGAGCAACCC
>CAMYLW010000313.1 GCA_947259475.1 Thermodesulfobacteriota bacterium | reverse complement strand
AGGCAGCGGGCAGCAGGCAGTTAACACTAGGCAGTAGGAAAGAGGGAAAGACGCGGAGACAGGGCGATGCGGCGAAATATGATAAATGACAAATGTGAAATGCCACATGAAGCCATGCGCTACGCTCTTTTCGCCATGCGGTGATTTGATCTTGAAGGTGAATTATGCTACTAGGAGGTTCATTAGAAATCAAGCGGGAGGATTTAAAATAAGTTGTCGAACTACTTAGGAGTTTTGCTTTGATAATTTTAGGCACTTTAGCTCACTTGAGACATTTGACATATGGATTTCAACGACCCGACCTCATTTACATTAGAAGAGCCAGGCCAACGCCGTATCTTTTCGGTTAGCGAACTCACCAGGGAAATACGCGGGCTGCTGGAGGATCACTTCCCCTTCATTTGGGTGGAAGGCGAGATCTCCAATTTCAGGGTGCCTGCATCCGGCCACTACTACTTCGTGCTCAAAGACGCCGAAAGTCAGGTGCGCTGTGTTATGTTTCGCTCCCAGCAGCGGTGGATGCGCTTTCAGCCGGAAGATGGCCTACACGTGCTATGTCAGGCCAGGGTCAGTGTTTACGAGCCTAGGGGTGAATACCAGCTGCTGGTGGATGTGATGGAACCCCGGGGTCTGGGGGCGCTGCAACTTGCCTATGAGCAGATGAAGCGACGCCTGGAAGCAGAGGGACTCTTCGATCCTGAACACAAAAAACCAATTCCTTTTCTCACCCAGCGTCTTGGGGTGGTGACTTCTGCCACGGGAGCTGCCATTCGGGACATTATTAGGGTGGTCAGGGAGCGGTACAGTAACCTGGAGATTTACCTTTACCCGGTAAGGGTTCAAGGTGAAGGGGCTGC
The DNA here is from genome assembly GCA_947259475.1 of Thermodesulfobacteriota bacterium. Taxonomy (GTDB): domain Bacteria; phylum Desulfobacterota; class Syntrophobacteria; order BM002; family BM002; genus BM002. The sequence goes on along the minus strand of CAMYLW010000313.1, from coordinate 4,300 downwards.
AGAGGAGATAGCTGCAGGGATTGATACCTTTAACGCTGAGTTTCCTGTCGATGCCCTGATCGTCGGCCGAGGTGGCGGGTCTTGGGAGGATCTGTGGGCCTTCAACGAAGAAGCCGTAGTTCGGGCTATTTTTAGGTCACAAATCCCGATTATTTCTGCAGTAGGCCATGAGATAGACACCACTTTGGCCGATCTGGCCGCAGACGTACGCGCACCTACACCCTCGGCGGCTGCTGAACTGGTGGCCCAGCACAAAGAGGCTCTCGAAGCATACGTGGCCGATCTGCTGCAGCGGTTGCAAGGCCGCGTCCGGCAAATACTTAGCCTTGCCGGAGAGCGTTTGAGCAGCCGCAAACAGCGGTTGCGGCATCCTGCCGCACGACTGGCTGATCTTCGGCTGCGCCTCGATGAACATACACAACGACTGGATTTCGCTAGTGGTCAAAGGCTGAATTCCGAGGCTCAAACGTTTCTTCGGCTCAGAGATCATTTGTTCCATTTCAGCCCAGGCCGCAGGATTTCCGAGGCACGAAGTCTTCTGGACCAGTGTTGGCGAGATCTTGGACTATTCGCCAGCCAGCGTTTGCAGAGAAAACGCCAGACCCTGGAACGCAGCCTAGCACAGCTGGACGGCTTGAGTCCCCTTGGGATACTGGCACGTGGTTACAGTATTACATCCACCTGGCCGAAGGGGAAGGTGGTTCGCTCGGTCAGGCAGGTGAAAAAAGGTGCTACGGTGCGAGTGCGCCTTCACCAGGGAGCTATGAGATGTAATGTGACCGACATAGAGGAGACCGACTGATAATTTAGACGCTCGCCGGATATGGTCCGGATAATTCATGAATTATCCGGGCTAAGAGAGATTTGATGCACTTCTGGCCAGGAGTGGTGATTTTGAGAAGAGTATTTCTGATAGTATTTACACTTTTGTTTTTGCTCTAGCAGCGAAAGCAATGGCAGATACCTTAGAACTGATTGGAGCGGAACAGCCCGTGGCCCAGGGAGAAGTTGTACAAATCGTACTCAAAGGGGCGACGGACGGCTCAGAAGTGATAGGCTTTTGGCGGGGGAAAACCCTTGAGTTCTTCAGGATCGATGAGGACAATTATGGCTCTCTGGTGGGTATTGATCTGAGACTGGCTCCTGGGACGTACCCTTTGAAAGTGGAGGTTAGCTCTCCAGGGAACAGTCCTCTGAGCAGACGGACAACCGTGAAGGTGGTGGATAAGGACTATGGGGTACAGCGTCTGACCCTGCCGAAAAAGATGGTTACCTTGGATCCTGCCACGCTTGAGCGGGTAAAAAAAGAAGGCGCGAAATTCAGCAGACTATGGTACAAACAAAACCCCAGACGTTACTGGAGGGGCAATTTTGTCCGCCCGGTTCCAGGCAAGCTCAACACACCATTCGGGCTCAGGCGGATTCTGAATGGTGAACCGAGAAGTTCGCACTCTGGAGTGGATCTACGTGCAGCTGAGGGCGAGCCAATAAGAGCTGTCAATCATGGCAAGGTCGTTCTGGTGGGTGACTTCTATTTTCACGGCAAGGCCGTGGTTATTGATCACGGTTGGGGATTATACTCCATGTATTTTCATCTATCCCAATTGAATGTTTCCAAGGGAGATTTTGTCGGAAAAAACGCAGTCATTGGGCTTGCTGGCTCCACGGGGCGAGCCACCGGGCCACACCTTCACTGGGGGGTACGGCTTGGAGGCGCCCGGGTGGATCCCTTCGCCCTCTTGAGAGTGACTAGCGGATGAGGGAAAGAAGTGGCTAGAAAGAAAGAAAAATTTGAGGAGGCCTTGCAGAAACTGGAGGCCATCGTCGCTCAGATGGAAGAAGGAGACCTCCCCCTGGAAGAGACGCTGAAAGCATTTGAGGAGGGGGTGAGGCTCGCCAGATTCTGTGCCAGTAAACTAGACGAGGCTGAGCGTAAAGTGGAGAAGCTGATGCGGGATCAAGCCGGCAAACTGCAGACCACTTCATTCAGTGAGGAGGAAGATGACTCCTGACTTCGACCTCAAGCAGTATCTGGAGGCTCGCCGCCTCATGGTGGAAGAGGCTCTGGAGGTTGCTTTGCCACAGCAAGATGGGCCGGAAACCAGAGTTGTTGAAGCCATGCGCTACAGCCTTTTTGCTGGAGGCAAGAGACTGCGCCCAATCCTTTGCCTGGCTGCGTCCGAAGCGGTGGGTGGCGACCTTAAAGCTGCCATGCCAGCTGGTTGTGCTCTGGAAATGATTCACACGTATTCTCTCATCCATGACGATCTCCCTGCCATGGATGACGACGACTTGCGTCGTGGAAAGCCAACCAACCATAAGGTTTTTGGAGAAGCCATCGCCATTCTCGCGGGTGATGGTTTACTCACCGAAGCCTTTGTGCTACTTAGCGACTACAATTCTTTGTTGCCTGAAAGAGCGGTGCAGGTTATAGGGGTCATTGCCGAGGCGGCAAGCTACCGTGGTATGGTGGGTGGCCAAGTGGTTGATATACTCTCACAAAATAAGCGAGCCGATCTGGAAACTGTACAGCAAATGCACAGTCGTAAAACTGCGGCGCTTATTGCCGCGGCGACGGAATCGGGAGCGCTGGCAGGAAAAGGCTCCGAAGCCCAGGTTGCTGCTCTGGCCCGATATGGTAGGGCCATTGGCCTTGCTTTTCAGATAGCAGACGATATTCTTGATATCGAGGGGGATACCGAGCTTCTCGGCAAGACCACAGGTGCAGACGAGGCCAGGGGTAAGGTGACCTATCCTGCGGCCGTTGGCCTGGAACGCTCGCGGCAAGCAGCTAACGAAATGGTAAATGATGCCTTGGCAGCGTTAGAGGGGTTCGATGACAGAGCTAACCCCTTGCGTTTGCTGGCAAATTATATAATAACGAGGAAGAAGTAGCATCGCGCAGTAAGCAGGGAAATCTCTGCTCTCGGACTTAAAAAGTAACGTCATGATCGATTCAACGACTTCAACATGAAGGTTTAGAGACGCTTTGCGCTCTGCGTTTTTAGAAAGGAGTGCCAGGTTGAGTATGGAAACCAGTAAAGAAAATTCCCAGTCAGAGCAGGAGCGACAGCCTCTGCTGCCTGGAATAGACGGCCCGCAGGATCTAAAGTCTTTGTCCATCGAAGAACTTTACCAGTTGGCTGAAGAGATCCGAGAGGAAATTATCTGTACTGTTGCCAGTAACGGCGGTCATCTGGCCCCTAACCTGGGAGCGGTGGAACTGACCCTGGCCCTGCACTACGTATTTGATGCCCCACAGGATCTGATCGTTTGGGATGTCGGCCATCAGGCCTATGCTCACAAACTGATAACGGGTAGAAGGGGCCGGTTTCACACGATCAGAACGCATGGGGGCATCAGTGGCTTCCCCAAACGGAGCGAGAGCCCATACGATGCCTTTGGTGTTGGGCACGCCAGCACCTCCATCTCCGCGGCCCTGGGTCTTGCCACCGGTAAATTCATGAAGGGCGATACCGACAGGGTAATAGCCGTCATTGGTGACGGCTCCATGACCGGAGGGATGGCCTTCGAGGGACTCAACCAGGCCGGGCATCTGGAGCGCGACCTCATAGTTGTGCTCAACGACAACGAGATGTCCATCGCTCCTAATGTGGGCGCGCTGTCATCTTTTTTGAGCCGCAAGATGACCACCAAGTTGGCCGTCCGCATCAAGAGGGATGTGGCTAATGTTCTCACCAGTATTCCCGGGATAGGTGATGACATCCTGCAATTGGCGAGACGAGGTGAAGACTCGCTCAAGAGTTTCTTTACCCCCGGCATGCTCTTTGAAGCCTTGAAATTCGAGTACATTGGTCCCATCAAGGGACATCGGCTGGACCGTCTCATAGAAGCCTTTACCAATGCCAAGAACGTTAAGGGGCCGGCGTTGGTACACGCCCTAACAATCAAGGGCAAGGGCTACAAGCCTGCAGAATGTGATCCCTCCAAGTTCCACGGCCTGGGCAGATTCGAGGTGAGTACCGGCGAGCCCGCAACCAAGCCGGGGGCGTCTTCATACACTGAAATCTTTGGACAGACCATGGTGAAGCTGGCTGAGGAAGACGACAAGATAGTAGCCATCACAGCTGCTATGCCCGAGGGCACCGGTTTGAGCCAATTTGCCGCTTTATATCCGGAGCGCTTTTTTGACGTGGGAATCTGTGAACAGCATGCAGTGACCTTCACGGCCGGCCTGGCGTTGGAGGGCTTCAAACCGGTGGCGGCCATCTACAGCACCTTCTTGCAGCGGGCCTACGACCAGGTGGTTCATGATGTATGTCTGCAGAACCTACCAGTT
>CAMYLW010000312.1 GCA_947259475.1 Thermodesulfobacteriota bacterium | reverse complement strand
GAACTCGCTTCATCCCGCCTATTCTCCACCAGAACCTGCCGCATTTCTCCTAAGAATCGCTGCAAGAACATCAGCCGTTTTGCTTGGTCCAGTTCTCTCAGCAAGCCACAGCGCTGACGAATTACTGATGGAGACACCTGGGCGCTCATGGTGGCTGCAGGAGTGGTGGGGCGAGGTGAGTAAGGAAAGACATGCAAGTAGGCTATGGGAAGAGATTCGATCAGCCGATAGCTATTCTGGAAGCATTCATCGGTCTCGCCGGGAAAGCCCACCAGCACATCAGCTCCCACAGCCAGATCGGGAATGCGTTGAGTGGCTTCCAGCACAAGCTCCCGGTAGAAATCAGGGTGATAGTGGCGGTTCATGCGGCTAAGAATCGTGGCATCACCACTTTGTAGTGGAATATGAAGGTGCGGGCAGAGACTGGACTCATTAGCTATCAGTTCGAGCAAATCCGAGGTGATCTCACCAGGTTCCAGCGAACTGAGACGAAGGCGGGGCGGTGGACAGTGCTCAATAATGGAACGGAGCAGATAGATCAAGTCTTGCCGCGGCTTGAAATCAAAACCCCACTGGCCTAAATGGATGCCTGTGAGTACGATCTCCTCATAACCACGGTCCAGGAATCTCGCCACCTGGCCTAGAACGGACTCCAGGTTGATACTGCGGCTACGACCGCGAGCATAAGGAACAATGCAGTAGGAGCAGAAAGCATCGCAGCCGTCCTGAACTTTAAGAAAGGCGCGAGTTCTGTGAGAAAAACCGGAGAAAATGAGAGGTTGGGGGGCGGGAGCTGTGCGGACGTCATTCAAATGCACACATGGTGGCTGATCTTGCTCAGGGCGAGCAATATAATCTAACAGTAACAGCTTTTCAGTGGTGCCGAGTATGTGAGTAACTCCTGGGATAGCTGCTATTTCCTCGGCAGCAATCTGGGAATAGCAGCCCATGACCACCACCTCGGCTTCTGGATTTTGACGAAGCGCACGCCGGATCAGTTGGCGTGACTGCATGGCAGCCCGAATGGTCACAGCACAGGTGTTGATGCAGTAAAGGTCGGCTTTACCGGTGAAAGGGCGAATAAGAAAATCCGCCTGTGTCAATTTTTCTTCCAGGTAGGCGGATTCACACTGATTTACCTTGCAGCCGAGAGTTGCCAGCGCTACCGTGCTCATGAAAGCACCTGCTCGATAATGCCTCCGCCCAGAACCTCGTCCTCACTATAGAAGACCGCAGACTGTCCAGGCGTAATGGCTTTCTGGGGCTCGAGGAAACGGACCAGAGTCCCGCCGGTAGTCGGCTTTAGTAAGGCCGCTGACTCCCGGTGGCGTGAACGAACCTGCACGAGTGCCTGCAACTCCGAGGTGGGTGGAGATGCGGCAATCCAGTTAACATCTGTCACCAGCATTTCCCTGCGTCTGAGGTCGCTCTCGCGTCCCACCTTGATAGTGTTGGTGTCAGGCTCGAGACCGGTAACGTAGTAAGGGGCTGAGGAAGGAATGCCAAGGCCCCGGCGTTGGCCTATGGTGTAGCGGTGGATACCACCATGTTCGCCAAGTTGTCGTCCTTTAAGATCCACTACAGGTCCTGGTCCCGGGAGGTCTGATCCCAGGTGCTGCTCCAGGAATGCCCTGTAGTCATTATCAGAGATGAAGCAGATTTCTTGGCTTTCCGGCCGATAATACCCTTGCATTCCAGCGTCTGCAGCCATTTTTCTTACTTCGCTTTTCAGATAATTCCCGAGCGGAAAGAATGTGCGCGCCAATTGCGCTTGGCCGAGTCGATAGAGGAAGTAAGATTGGTCTTTACTGCGATCTCGTCCACGAAAAAGACGCAAACTCCCGTCAGATTCATCACGCAGAAGTCTGACATAATGGCCAGTTGCGAGGGTGGTTGCTCCCAGTTTAACAGCTTGTTCTTGGAGCAGGGTGAACTTGATGCTTGGATTGCAGATCACGCAGGGGTTAGGGGTCTTACCCCGGCGGTACGCCTCCAAAAACGGTTTGATTACCTGCTGGTGGAAGGGACGGCGAAGATCCACCACGTGGAGGGGGACACTTAGTCGGGCTGCTAGTTGGACAATATGCTCGCCGGGCTCCGGTGAATCTTCCGGGCGCAGGATCATGTGCAGAGCCAAGACCTCGTGCTCATCTTCTTTGAGCAGCAGGGTGGTCACCATGCTGTCCACGCCGCCACTGACTGCCACTGCCACGGTTTCATTTGCTTTAGGTTTATAAGGGTACAATTGTCTTAATTGATCGCTGGTCTCGGTGTTGGAAGAGCGGATGTGGCTGCCGGTGTCGTTGAAGCTCAAGGGATTTGTTTGCGGTTTATGCTTCCTCATAAGGCCTCGGCCCGATCGATACTCACGATCATGGCCCTTACTGGACAGGTATTCACGCAGAGTTCGCAGCCACTGCACTTCTCGGGGTCGAACTGCACATGCATACTTGGCCTCTCGATGTGAAGGGCCCCAGTAGGGCAGACAGCGGTGCAGGCGCCACACTCGAAACACTTGTCCATGTCTCTCTGAATATCTTGAGCTACTGTGTCCACAATGACTCCCCTCCGCTCGAGGTAGCGGATACCACGATTGTAGTCATTGCGGCCCTGCCCCTGAAGTTCCATGACCACCATACCTTCGCGACGGGGGTAGACAGTGGCCTTGAGTATATTGAAGTTTAGGTCGTAGTCGCGCACCAGATTGGCGATGATAGGTTCATTAACAATATCCTTGGGAAAACGCAGAACAAGCATCTTGGAGTACATGACAATCCTTTCTTAGCTCGCACAATCCACGGGAGCAGTAAACTTTTCGTGAATAATGCGGCCGAGAGTCCACTGTTTCACAGATTTATTAGCACCGTTCGATATAAAATATATAATCTGCCTTGTCAAATTATTCTCGAGAAACCACCTTACTTCATAATGTGAGAATTGTGCTCTTGATGCTTATAGTAGTATAGATAGCGCGTTTTTCCCACGCGGCGCAAGCGGTTGCGCTGCGCGTCGACATAGGTATGCAACATTGGGGTAAAGATGCTTCAGTTGTGCCATTTGCACATATTGAGTATAGTTCAAATTGTATGAAAGCTAAGTAAGTACAATAAATCTTACGGCTTGGAGTTACTTATGGATATTTTGACCCCATTTCAACGACGTCAGGAAAAGATAAAGAAACTGTTGACCGGAAAACCTTATGATACCTTCCTGGTCTCAGAGCCGTGGAATCGAGCTTACCTCAGCGGTTTTTGGGCAGAGGACATGCAATTGACCGAATCCTCCGGTTTCCTTTTCCTTACCGAGAAGGCTCAAGTGCTGGCCACGGATTTCCGCTATCAGGAACAAGCTGAAAAGGAAGCTCCTGACTTTCAAGTG
>CAMYLW010000311.1 GCA_947259475.1 Thermodesulfobacteriota bacterium | reverse complement strand
CTGGAAATCAAGAATACAATATATTGCGGATACTGACCCAGAACCAATTCTGTAATCATTAACCTCCTTTGATTGTGAATTGCAGAATGTAGATCTTAGATTCAACAGCTCAGGCCCTCAATCAGAAACACTGTGAGTCCTCAATCCGCAATCCGAAATCTCAAATCTTAAATCGATAATGGTGCCCCCGCCAGGACTTCCTTCGCTCCCCTCAGGACAAGCTCACTGGCCTGGGACACCCGGATCTGATTGCAGAGTGCGGATTTTAAATTGTTGATCAACAGGTTCCGGCCTTATGTTCTTCAATCCGTAATCCGAAATCTCAAATTTTAAATCGATAATGGTGCCCCCGCCAGGACTCGAACCTGGGACACCCGGATTAGGAATCCGGAGCTCTATCCGCCTGAGCTACGGGGGCACTAGAGCTGCGCTATTGTAGGAGATGGTTGAAAATAGTGGCAATGTCTTACACCAACGGCTGTTTGTTTGCAAGCAGTTTTCATTTCATTAGGTACACCGCAGAGCGCTAAGCGTCATGCCTTTCTCCTTGACAGCACAAGTCCTCTTCCTTACTTTGCTTATAAGAAGCCTGCATTCCGGGTGGAACATTGTCAATAGAGAGCTGCGGTTCGAGATCCTTTGATCCACCGGCAGGAAACAAGACGAAGCTCAAGGAACCATAATCGTCGACCGAGTATGAATTTTGCTAGTACAATTTGTGGTGCAATTGAGGCTACGTATTCTCTGGCTCCCAATCCTTGTGTAGGTGAAGGAGTAGAAGAGTGACTCTTATGGACTTCCTTTTTTCCTTCCAATGGCAGGATGTGGTAGATATCCTGGTAATCAGCTTTCTTGTTCACAGGCTGTTTCTCCTCTTTCGTGGTACCACAGCCCTGCAAATCTTGCTGGGCGTTCTTTTTCTTTGGCTGTGTCACACCATCGCTCAGGCCAGCGGGCTCGTGCTTACCAGCTGGTTTTTCCAGGGTGTCGGTGCTGTTGCTGTGCTGGTCATCGTAGTGGTTTTCAGAAACGAAATCCGCGAGGTCCTGATTCAGACCAATCCGGTCAGGTTGTTTCTGGGCCGACCATATGAACCTTGGACAGTTGACCTCCCCGAGGTTGAACGAGCCGTCTTCCAGATGGCCAAGAGTGGAACAGGCGGACTGATCGTTTTCCAGCAGCGAGACAGATTGGCCGAGCACCTAAGGGAGGGGATTGTTCTAGGCGGCAAGCTAAGCCCAGAGATTATTGCCAGCATCTTCGCAAAGGATAGCCCAGTGCACGACGGTGCGACAATCATCCAGGGCGCCCGGATCAAGCTGGTTGGAGCCTTCCTGCCCCTGACCAAGAGAGAAGGCTTACCACAACATTTTGGCACCAGGCATCGGGCTGCAATTGGTCTCAGCGAGGTGTGTGATGCGGTGATCGTGGTGATATCCGAAGAGCGTGCAGAAGTCTCGGTGGTATACAAGGGAGAGGTGGGACTGATTCAGGAACCGCCTCAGCTGCAAGTGGCGTTGGGTAGCTTGCTTCTGGGGGTCGATTCGGGGACAAAACCTCGAACCCGTCCCAGAGAGTTCCTGTCCCAATTGGCTGGGCTCTTGGTTACCTTTCTACTGGTGTCAGCCTTCTGGGGGATCTACTCTGGGAAGCAACTGTCTTTGATCAACGTCACCACTTCGGTGGATTTCCGCAACATACCAGAGAATATAGAACTCAGAAGATCTTCCTCCGAGAGAGTTGAGGTACAAATTACCGGAAAGCGAAGACTCGTCAGCGCTCTCAATCCAGAACAGGTGGGAGCTTTTTTGGATCTAAGTGAGATCGATGCTGGGTTGCACCGATTGGTGCTGAACGCAGACAACATAGACCTTCCCCTCGGCATGGAAGTGGTGCGTATAACCCCTGCCGCCATTAGGGTGGAAATGGAACAGCGCATCCAAAAGAATATAGCGGTGGAACCCCAGATAATCGGCAAACCGCCTGCCGGATACCAGATTGAAAGGATCAGTGTCAGCCCTGGTTCTGTTAAGGTAAGCGGGCCAAAATCGACAATTGATTCCATGCTTAGTCTATCCACTGAATCCATCAGTGTAAGTGACATCCAACCCCAAAAAGGTGAGAAGACCCTTGAGGTTCCGGTGGTGCTCGCCCCAGCGTCCCTGCGACTGCTGCCGGGACAGAATAAAAACGTCCGTGTCACTATCCTACTTATACCCAATAAGAGTTCAAAAACTTCACCCGGGACAACGTTCCCCTGAGGTCAAGAGGTGGGGCCACACTGTCTTGCCATGGCTGAGCGAACGTTCGTCTACAGATCTTACCTACCAAAATTTACTTTGACACTCTTCTTTTAGCCTGCTAATCTCTAGCTAGCCTATATGCTTTAGGGAGATTTTATGAGACTATCTACGCGCGGCAGGTATGGTACCCGTTTGATGGTGGATTTAGCGCAACACTATGCGGAGGGCCCCATCCCCCTGGCAGTGATTGCCAAACGCCAAGATCTTTCAGCCAAATATCTTGAACAATTAATCATACTGTTGAAGGGGACCGGGCTTATCCGCAGTGCTCGAGGACGGCATGGCGGCTACATGCTGGCAAGAAAGCCCGAGGAGATCTATTTGGGTGAAATCATTGAGACCCTGGAAGGGAGGCTCGCCATCGTAGATTGTGTCGCCGAACCTGAGCTCTGCGATCGTTCGCCCGAGTGTCCAACCAGGGGAATCTGGGTCGGCATGACTGACATTCTCAAAAAGCAGCTCTTTTCCTTGAACCTCCAGGATGTAGTTCGGAAGTCTGCTTCGCTTGAGGATTTACTGGAAGATTCAGACGAATGAGAGAGGAGAAATTATGGCAAAGGTAGTCCACAGCTCACAGATCACCATTACCCGAGAGAGGGGACCCACTAGAAAAGCGGTTATCGAAGGCTTTGGCGAGCCCGTTTACTATGGTGTTCACGGTGGAATCAAAGATTTTTATAAAGTTGAGCCAGAAAAGGAACACGCTGCCACTTTGGATCACATCGTGGGTGCCGTTGGCGGCTGAATGATGGGGTCACTGGCCGTGGTACTGGCCGGCAAAAAGATCCGCACTTTCGAGCATTTGTATCGGGCGGAGGTAACAGGTGATATTGAGGATGTGGACGGTATTCTAAAGGTAACGCGCATCAAGGTTCATTACTTCCTCAAAGTCCCTGAGGAAAAATGGGAAGATGCAAATGAGGCTCTAGATGCTTACCTCCGGTTGTGCCCTGCGGCTCAGAGTGTCATCGGCTGCATAGATATCAGCCATGACTCAATCTCCAATCTCCAATCATAAATCATATATGGACTGACATAATCAACGGTGTGGCTTGGCGGCGGAGGTACTTGAATCCTCGGGGCTCTGCGGCAGAAGTTCAACTTCTTCGTTCTTACGAGACATTATCACCCTACCATTTATTTGCGCCCCCGGCTCCATTTTTAGAACCGGCACCTGAATTGTGCCAATGATTTTGGCTGACTCGAAGATCTCCAGCCTGTCTGAGCATCTGATCGTGCCAACAACAACGCCAGAGATGGCAACCTCCCGTGCGCGCACTTCACCCCGAACCACAGCATCTTTGCCAAGAACAATTGTTCCATGGGAGTTCAGGTTTCCTTCGACAGCGCCCTCAACCAAAAAATTTTCGCTGCACTCGAGATTGCCCTTTATGGTGGTATTGCTGCCGACATAAGAATGGATAGTCACAACTTAAGTCCTTTTCCCCTAACTCTAAGCGCATAGGGTCAATTGGTTAATTAGGGAATTAGAGAATTGGTCAAATCGTTGAAGTCCTTCAACTCCTTAAAACCTTTCAAACCGCAAGATCGCGGCTAAAAGCCGCTCCCACAGTAGAATCTTTGTCTTCTGTCCACTACTTTTTACAACAAATGACAGCGAAGCGTCTTGACCCAATGACGCCGAAGGCATATGACGCGATGCTTGATGAGAGTTGAGCACTGCTGACTATGTCAGCCATCTCTTGCGGCGTTTGTAGTGTTTTACGTCACGGTAGGAGCGTTTCGTCCCCACTTCCGTCAAGCCAAGATAGAAGCGCTTTACATCCTCGTTGTCGCGCAACCGTTCCACCGTGTCGTCCAGGACGATGCGTCCGTTCTCCATTATATAGCCGTAGTCGGAGATGGTCAGTGCCAGTCGAGCGTTCTGTTCCACCAGCAAAATCGTGGTCTGCTGCTCCTCGTTAATCTGCTTGATGATATGGAAGATTTCCCCGACCAGAAGCGGGCTCAATCCCAACGAAGGTTCGTCCAGAAGCATTAACTTGGGCTGCGCCATTAAGGCCCTGCCAATGACGAGCATCTGCTGTTCGCCGCCGCTCAGATACCCTGCCAAAGAGTTACTACGTTCTTTTATCCTTGGAAAGTAGGTGTAAACCAACTCCTCTAACTCTTTGATTTTTTTTCGACCAGTTTGAAGATGCGCGGCCACTATCAGGTTCTCTTCCACAGTGAGGTCTTCGAATACCCTTCTTCCCTCCATGACCTGGAAAATACCGCGCCTAACAATCGCTTCAGGCTCAAGGCGATGGATAGCTTCGTTCTCGAATTCTATAACCCCGTCGGTGACCTCCCCTTCCTCGGTTTTGAGCAAACCGGAGATGGCTTTCAGGGTAGTCGTCTTGCCGGCTCCGTTGGCCCCCAGGAGTGAGACAATCTGTCCCTCTTTAACTTCAAGAGACATTCCTTTCAACACCAGAATGACGTCGTTGTAAATAACCTCGATATTATTTACTTTAAGTAACGCCATGTAAGAACACTCGATATAAGTGCCTAAAGTGAACTAAAGTGAGCTAAAGTGCCTAAAATTTTGGAATCAGTAAATTTATCAATAGGTAATAATGGCACACTAAGCACGGGTTCAGATTGTCATAGTCTCAACTGTGGTCGGAATATCTCCAAAAACTTCTCCACTAGCTGTTTGTGACGGTCGTCTGCTTCTAGATAATCCATGCGAAAAAGCTCTTTTGACTTCTTGCCAAAGAAGATGAAACGGGCTGCGGACAGATGGAAAAGACCGTACAGGTTGCTTCTTTCTAAAGACGCAACCTTCTGAGTGAATGCAATAGTCCGCGCTCCGATGCTCGTTTCGTATATGATCATCGAACGTGACAGCTTTTCCTGGCGTATCAGCAGCGGTCTGTATTCCTCACTTCTTACTTCAGATAATCCCTCCAGAAATTCCCTGATGGCTTGGCGCAAATGGCGGGGAAATCGGCTTAACTGTGTTTGGTCAACTGACCCTTTGTTTTCCAGAAAGAATACCTCGGACAGACCTTCAGCCCTCGGCTGCACCTCGAAGAATTGGCGATGAATAGCTCCGGAGTTCGAACGGTCCAGCTCCAGGACCTGCCGCCCCTGCCCCTCGCCGTTCACCGCCCTATAGCCACGTGCCATGGCTATACCCACCAGCTCTTCCAGAGCTTGATCATGGCTGTACTGGAGTCGTTCACTTAGCTCTGGTGCGGTCAAACGGGGCTTAAAATAGCTGCACCCACTCCCTGCCAAGATAATCAGGAGGGCAAGACCAACCCATTTACATCTAGGAACGCAAAGCGCAGAGCGCCT
>CAMYLW010000310.1 GCA_947259475.1 Thermodesulfobacteriota bacterium | reverse complement strand
TTTCATAAAGGCGGAAAGCTTCTCGGGGTCAAGGCTCGGCGGCGTTGACGGTGGTGGCATGGATTCTGGGGCGGCCTTCTCCCGCAGCGTGCTCTGCCAGACCTCAAGCACCGAAAGAAAAGTGCGGTCCTCCTGGGGTTTAGCGATTCGCTTCTCCAATTCCGCAAGCCTCGCCTCAATCTCCTCAGTTTCAGGTGATATTGCGAGAATCTTGCGATACACCTCTATGGCCTTGTCCACATGACCTTGCTGTTCGTAGAGTTCAGCCAGGGTAACAGTGTCCATCATCTCTGCATCTTCCGGTAGAGCCTCTCTAGCCACCGATTCAGACCCGGCTTCGTCCACTTCAGTTTCCACCTCGGCTACCGCAGAAGGATGAATTGCCTCGAAAAGCTTCTGGTAATGGAAAGCTTGCTCAGAATCACCCTTCTTGTCATACAGTTCAGCCAGATTTCGGTAAATTACCGTGTTAATCTCCAGCATCTCTTTTGCCTTCAGGAGCTCAGTTTCAGCACTGTCCAGCGCCCCAGTACGAAGGTAGGACAGTCCGAGAATTACCCTGGCTCGAAGATCATGCGGGCGGAGGCGAAGCCCTTTAGTACAGGTTTCGATGGCCTCCTCATACATCTCTCGCTCCCAAAGTGATTCGGCAAGATAAACAAAAACCTGCGAGGAGGGATCCTTGCTCATCATCTGCTGGTACACTTCAAGCTCGTCCATGGTCTGCTTCCTGTGGAGTGGTTGTTGGGATCTGTTGTTCTGTGGGTTGGGTCGCCGCTACTATAGTTACTTTGCCTGATAAAAGCAATACTCACCTAGAACCCAGGAGTTTCCCCAAAAATGTTATGAGTGACACAGGCCAAAGGGGAAACCTGGTCCACAACGAGCAGTTCGCGCCATTTTATGGCAGTGTCGCTTTTGAAGATGCACCAAATCTTCATGCTGGCTCTAGCCAAGCTGAGATGCTTAAAGACAGGAGGCTCAGGTGCCCGTTGTTTCTCAGCCTCCCCCTTTTGCCTTTGTGGTGTTTCATCTGAGTGACTGGTGGGAGGCCTGTCACCTATAACCAGAATTACTCTGTGATTTGCTGCATACTTTGAATATCAGTCACCACCACACCCAGGCGATTTTTGGTGACGGCCTGCCACTTATCAGGGATGTTCTCCCTTTCCACCTGGCTAAAGGTCAGTGGAAGTTTAATGATTTCACTGCTGTTTCTCTGACGGTCACGCACCAGAACTTCCATTGTGAATTTGTCTTGGCTAAGGCTCGCTTTAGGAGGGGTTCTCAGGGCAACGTAGCCCGCAAATTCTTTTCTTTCTTTCCCTGTAAGCCTTGTATAGTCGGTGGCATAATAGCCAAAGCCTGCCTGGTATAACATGGTGGCGATATAAGCCATATCTCCATCCTTGTCTTTGGCCTCTAGGTAGATTTTCCAAGTGGTTCCCGGACGGATAACTGCAGCAGCATAATGGTCAATAAGCACCGGAGGTTGTCCTTTCTCTTCGAATACCTTATCGTAATCTTGCACCTGCAAACCAGAGCAGCTGTACACGAGAAAAGTTAAGACGAGAGCAAAATATGTTCTCATTTTCATAGCTATTATTTCCAATAGCCAGCGAAGCTCTTCGCCCAAAGGTCGGAGCTGCTGAAATCCCAAATACCAAGCACCATATTTCAAGTGTCAGGTTTTGGATGTCAGAAAAAAGAAACACGGAAGCTGAACACTGAAACCTACATTCGAATGAATAATACTATAAAAAATTTTGCTTTGCTTGCGGAAATCATGAAACTGCCGGGTTTTAAAAAAAGCCCCCACCAGAGGGAAGGTGGGGGCCAGGGCATTGGGTAGGGTGAAAGCTGAATGACAAGGAGAAGCAACTATCCCTACCAGCATTGTGTGCTAGAACAAGAACCGTGCCATTTTATAAAATTCCAATATTTTCTTTTAGTATCAAATAGTTAACTAATATCGCGCGAATAAGCCGTAGAGAAAATGTGGGTAATAAAGGTTATAGGTGTGGGAAGAAAATACCATAATGGAAACCCAGGCTACTCTTCATCCGCGGTCGAAAAAAATCCCCACCCTCGTAACCGTCGGAACAAGGGTGGGGCGTGGAAGGAGGTTTCTGGCTTCGGGGTAGGGCAGTACAGAGGCGAATTCTCATACCCTACCAATAAGATAGTATAACCCGGAAATTCACGGCGGGAAAGAAGGGTAGGTGTAAAACGTCTTATTTCTCTGAGGGAGGGGAAACGAATTGAAAAATAAGTTCGCCGTCTTTAACCAGCCCCAGTTCCTGACGGGCTAGGTGCTCTATTGCAGCCGGGTCGTTTCGAAGCAGACCAATTTCTTCATAGAGCAGATGGTTTTCCTTTTCCAGGATATGATTTTTCTGGATAAGTTCTTGATGTTCTAGATGTAATTGACGGAGGTGCAGCAGCCCATTGGGGCTCCAGATGATCAGCAGCACAGAACCAAGCACCATGAGAGACCACAGAACTAGATGCAACTTTCCATTCTTTGCGGTGAGCTTTTTGTTCATTTTTAGCCCGGATTATTCATGAACTAACTTCGTTTTCATGAATAATCCGCCCTTCGGGCTTCGACTCCGGCCTTTACGGGCCTCCGCTCAGGGCTAACCTTGAGCGGGCGCGAAGCACCCTGTCGAAACCCGCAACAAAGCTTTTCAAGTTGTTGCGGGTGCTTATTCAATGGATTAGGTTATTGCTGAAATCAAAGTCCGCTTAATCCAATTAGTTCTTTACCATAAATGGGGTAAAGTTGTAAATAGTGGAATTTCTTATCGATGTGAGCTTAAAAATAACCCGGATTCTTTGCGAAAGACTGTGTTCTTTTGCCAAGGGGTTTGTTAGAATGACTCCCTGTAAAGAACACCTCTTCCAGACTTCCAGCGCTTTTCTTCGATGAATGATAGCACAGTCTCATAGTTTCAGTTGATATCTTGAAAATTCTTACATGAGAAAAAGCGAAAAGGAGAGACTCCTATGAAAAGACTCACTATCCTTTTGATATACCTCCTTATTTTCGTTGGATGTGCGACCACGAAAGGAACACCACCACAAGAGTTTGGGGGAAAACCCGATGTTTTCTGCAAGGTAATCCAGAAGCCAGACCCCTTACTGATGGGAACATGGGAGTGCCGTTTTTTGAGAACAGTAGGCAAATCCCGTGCCGACGACAACTATGTTAAGTACCGCTTGATTAAACAGGACGACACATACGGACTCTATTTTTATCGCACCTGGCGTGACGGCAGAAAAAAGAAAACAGAATGGAAAAACTGGACTATCAACGGGAAAGAAATATTGGGAGAACCCCGCCAATTTGGGGTAAAGATATTCGTCCGGGGCGAGGATGTCTATTTTACCATTAGAGATCTCGATAAACCGGCCAAGATGTCGCGGGTGGCTAACTGATGCCTCACTTTGAAAATACTACAAGATGAGGGAAACTACTGGGGAGAAAAGCCTTGACAAAAGGGGGCTAGGGGATAGTATTACAAGATTTTCAAGGAAACCTATGCTAGCCCGGACAGAAAACCAAGAAACAGGAGATTAATATATGGGAGTTGTAGAGGAAAAGATCAAGGAATTGAAGGAGAGGGAAGCCAAACTCAAGGAAATGGGTGGAGAGGCGGCGGTAAAAAAACAACATGACCGCGGTAAACTCACGGCCAGAGAACGAATCGATCTCCTTTTCGACCCGGGAACTTTCAGGGAAACTGATATTTTCATGAAGCACAGAGGGACCCTGTTTGGTTTGGACAAGCTGGAAATACCAGCCGACGGGGTGATTACCGGCTATGGCAAGGTAAATGGTCGCCCTGTATGTGCTTTCTCCCAGGACTTCACAGCACGAGCTGGAACACTGGGCGAAATGCACTCCAAGAAAATCTGTAAGATTCTTGACCTGTCAATGAAATCGGGAATCCCAGTTGTGGGCTTCAATGACTCCGGGGGTGCGCGCATCCAAGAGGGAGTAGATTCACTTTCTGGCTACGGGCAGATTTTCTACCGCAATGCCATCGCCTCGGGGGTAGTGCCACAGATATCTGCAATTATGGGCCCATGTGCAGGAGGCGCGGTTTATTCTCCGGCCATGACCGATTTTGTCTTCATGGTCAAAGACACAAGTCACATGTTTATCACCGGACCCGATGTGATCAAGACGGTGTTGGGAGAGGTAGTTACCTTTGAGGACCTTGGCGGGGCCATAGCCCATAATAGCAAAAGTGGAGTGGCTCACTTCGCCTGCGAAGATGACGCTCACACCATTGAGAGAATCAAAGTACTGCTGAGCTACCTCCCCAACAATAATATGGAAGAGCCGCCCAGAGTAGATACTGGCGACAGCCCGGTTCGTACTGATCCAGCCCTGGACTCCGTTATACCGGACAACCCCATGGAGTCTTACGACATGAAAGCTGTGATCCAGTCTATCGTTGATAACGGGGAGTTTTATGAGGTTCAGGAGCTTTACGCTCAGAACATCTTGGTTGGTCTCGCCAGACTAGACGGACGCACCATCGGGATTATTGCCAACCAGCCTATGGTGCTTGCCGGTTGTCTGGATGTGAACTCATCAGACAAGGCCTCGCGGTTCATTCGTTTTTGCGATTGTTTCAATATCCCGCTGCTTACCATCGCCGACGTGCCGGGATATTTGCCTGGCAGTGACCAGGAGTGGAGTGGGGTGATTCGCCACGGCGCCAAGTTGCTCTGGTGTTATTCAGAGGCCACCGTGCCTAAGATTACCTTGATTACCAGGAAGGATTACGGTGGCTCCTACCTGGCCATGTGTTCACGAGATCTTGGTTGCGACATGGCTTTGGCCTGGCCCAACGCCGAGATTGCGGTAATGGGCGCTGATGGGGCGGCCAATATTATCTTCCGCCGCGATATCCAGGGGGCAGATGATCCCGAGGCCAAGCGACAGGAGAAGATTGCAGAATACAAAGAACTGCTTTACAACCCCTACATTGCCGCCTCGCGAGGCTACATTGATGGAGTGATCGTCCCGAGCGAGACCAGGCCGCGTCTCATAGACGCACTTGACGTGCTCTGCACCAAGAGAGAAACACTACCCCCCAAAAAGCATGGGAATATTCCAATGTAGTTGCGTTACCACGCAATGAAAAAACCCCGCCCTTTGGAAAAAGTCGGGGTTTTTTTTGTGTCCAAAATTTCAGAATCTAGACGTCAGACTAATATTGCCAAAACTATAAATTCGAATATCGAATATCGAAATCCGAAACAATTTTCAAATGTTCAAAATTTAAATAACCGAAACATTTTATTCGCAATCCTCAAATTCTTCGTTTTGAACATTAAAGAATTAGGATTTCGAATTTGTTTCGTGCTTCGTGCTTCGGATTTCGGATTTAACCCATGGTAGAGCTAGCTCAACGCTCCTCAGCTCTGCTTCTCTTAGTCCTCCCTTTCACTAATTTCTATAAGTACACCGTGGGTTGATTTTGGATGGAGAAACGCTATCTTGGCGCCGCCGGCTCCCAGGCGCGGTTTTTCATCGATAAGTCTTATTCCCTTTTCTTTGAGCTCAGCCAGGGCCTCTTCTATGTTTTCCACCCGAAAGGCAATGTGTTGTATGCCTTCGCCTCTTTTTTCCAGATACTTGGCGATGGGTCCGTCCGGGGCTGTAGACTCCAGCAATTCAACCTCACTGTCGCCGACAGGGAAAAAAGCAGTGGTCACTTTCTGTTCAGCCACAGTCTCGCTGCCCTCAAATTTCAGACCCAGTGTGTCTTGGAAAAGTTTCTTTGCTTCCTCGATACTATGAACTGCTATTCCCAAGTGATCGATCTTGAGTACCTTCATCTATTCCTCCTCCAATCTTGCATAGCGCAGAGCGCATGGCGCATAGCGTCATTTATGGTCAATAGGTCGATACGCTACGCTGGCATTCATAGTTAAGTGTCATTGTGGCGTTAAAACAACCTAATGACGGCCGCAAGGCCTAATGACGAGCGCTAGCCCAAACTAGGGACCCGCTTGCGGGACTGAGCGGAGCGAAGCGAGCGCAAAGAAATGACAACGAAGCGCCCAGGCGCGAAG